>CALMWT010000150.1 GCA_937870855.1 uncultured Taibaiella sp. | reverse complement strand
ATGGCCGATGGTACTGCACAACAATGCGGGAGAGTAGGTAACTGCCATATTTATTAAAAAACGCCTCAGAAAAAATCTGGGGCGTTTGTGTTTATCTGCTGTACTCTCCACCACTATTTTAAAAACTTCTTCCGAATGCCAATTAATGTGGCAAGGATGACAAGATTTAAAATAATCACCCTGAAACATTTTTTTTTGTAAACACAAATTTCTTCCCGAAACCAATGAAATACAATCAGTGGTTGGGCTGTCAGTTTCATATTGAAGACTAACACCAGTATTTAATAAGCCCAACACGTAGATTGGTATTATAAGTATTGAGGTAATAATCAAATAGAAATTCCTTTTTCATTTCGGGAAATTAAGCTTCCTCCTATACTTCTCCCTCACTTTCTTATTCACATAAGTTGTTAATCCCTTGCCTTTTTCTGCCAGAGCTTTCATGTTTTCTACATGCTCTTTGCCGGGACTTTCATAGTCGTACAAATAGGTACTTCCTCTGCAAACGTAAGAGCTATTCCTTCCTCAAGAATTTCAAACGTCTTTACACCAGCATACCCTGATAAGTTTTTTTTTCATAGAATGGTAATGGTGGAACTGAAAACAAAATGCCAAGGGAGACATCAAGCAAATTTTTCCTGATTAAACTCCACACTGTTTTAACATCATTTACATAAGTCCTGTGGTTATTGAAACGACTTCTGCGTTAACTTTGAAAGAGTAACTTCCATAAATTTTATTGTTGATGATTAAGATCCGTGCGGTACGTGTGATGATGGTGTGTGCCTGCCTCATTACAGTTTTCAGTATTCCTACTCAGGCACATAAAGGTGAAAAAGGTAGTAGTAAAGTAACCTATTCGTCGGGGCATAGGAACGAGATAAGTTGGAGCAAGGATAAAAAATTGAGTTGGGATGATTTTCGGGGGTTAATACCCAATGATGCAGAGGAGCAAACTGCCGCTGCCACTTACTGTGGAATAGGCTTTGAAACAAATACGATCAGCAGTAAAAATTCCGATCTGAAAATCAGAGTTTACAACACTTTTTATATTGGTCAATCGTGGGCACGCCCTGAGGAAATGAATGAGGATGTATTGGCGCATGAGCAAGGACATTTTGATTTATGCGAACTCTATACGCGTAAGCTTCGGGAACGTATGGCTAACGTAAGCGTAAACGTTAATACCCTTAAGCCTGTTCTTCGCAAAATTTATGAAGATTTGCAACGAGAATATCAGGCGAGACAAGAAGATTATGAGGTGGAAACTGCACACGGTGTAAATCTTCCGCAGCAGAAAAAGTGGCAGGAAATTTTAGAAAGTGAATTGTTGGAAACTGACAAGTGGAGTGATAGCTGAGTGGTCAAAAAAAAATGTTTTGCAATCGGCGTGAATTAGGAAAGTAATTTTTGCCTTAACAGAAATTCAAGCTGATCGTTAGAAATTGCAAGCTTGTCCGTTGTCTCTTTTTCCTCTTGTCTTTTTTGATAAATTTCAAATGCGCGCTGTATAGTCATGTCTAATTCCTCTTCATTCCAGGGCTTGCTCAGGTAATGAAAAATCTTTCCTTTGTTTACAGCATCAATTACCGCATTTAGATCTGCATAACCCGTAAGAAGAATACGCATAGGGTCAGGATATTTTTCAAGGATGTGTTCTAAAAATTCCACTCCCGTCATACCCGGCATTCTCTGATCGGTAATAATGATGTGAATCAGATTTTCCCCCATCAATTTTATCGCCTCTTCTCCACTTATCGCTGTGTAAACATTATACTTCAATCGGAAGGTAGCCTTAAACGAAACGAGATTGTTCATTTCATCGTCAACATAAAGGATATTAATTTTCTTATTTGTCATTTTCTGAACTAATTAGCACTAATTTTGACTTCCGAGATAATGCAAATTAGAAAAATTATCGTGAACAATTGCATACCATTTTCTGCATTTATCTCTTTAGCTTGCCCCACCCACTGTTTCTGTATTATTCATCTGGTCAATCATCATTTAAGTGGACATAATAAGAGCACGCGCTAAGAGCGCAAGGGTAAACAGTAACATTTTCAGACCCGATTTTTTCAGAATCTACAACACTCAGGAAAGGAAGAATTTTGAAGAATTGTTGTCTTCCGATGAAACGATACTAGTACACGACGAAATCGTGGGGCAATTGAAGGAACTTATAAAAAGTCTGAACCCTTCAGTAAAAATTAAAGAGGATCAATATCCTGCTTTGATTGAAAAACACCTTGCCGGAAAAAACATTGATCAGTATGGTGTTTGGGTCTATTATCCCTGGAGCAAAAAGATGGTTCACCTGCTTGACGAAGAGGAGTTTGTGGAAATTAGAACCAACAGAAACCGGTATAAAATTACAAGGGAAGAACAAGCAATTTTAAAAGAAAAGAAGATTGGCATCGTCGGGCTTTCTGTGGGGCAATCAATTGCACTAACACTTGCAATGGAGCGTACTTGCGGAGAACTTCGGCTTGCGGATTTTGATACAGCAGAACTAAGTAACCTCAATAGAATTCGTACAGGAGTCGAAAATCTTGGAATAAATAAGACAATAATTGCAGCGCGTGAAATAGCAGAAATAGACCCGTTCATTAAGATTAGTATATTCAATGACGGACTTACGAGCGATAATATTGATAGCTTTTTTGAAGGTGACGGAAAGATTGATTTGCTGGTAGAAGTGTGTGACGGGCTTGACATAAAAATTGTTAGCCGTTTCAAGGCCAGAGAACTAAGAATACCGGTGGTAATGGATACCAACGATCGCGGTATGCTGGATGTAGAACGGTTTGATCTTGAACCTGAACGACCCATCATGCACGGGCTTGCAGAAGGGCTGGATCCTGAAAATATAAAAGACCTTTCTAACGAGGAGAAAATTCCCTACATCCTTAAAATGGTAGGTGCGGAAAGTATCTCTACAAGATTGAAAGCGTCAATGATAGAAGTGGAGCAATCCATAAATACCTGGCCGCAGCTTGCATCTTCGGTGACGTTGGGTGGGGCAGTTACGACGGATGTTTGTAGAAGAATATTTCTGGATCAATACCATGAATCAGGACGTTATTACATAGACATTGAAAATCTTGTTGGTAATAAAAAGGAGAAAAAGCCACGACAAATTCCGGTTGATTATTTACCTCCTTCAGCTATTGAAAAAGCGGAATTAATTAGAATAGCAGAGCAATATTCTTCAACAGAATTTTCTGAAGAAATTTTAAAAGAGGAGATTGAACAACTTGTAAATGCTGCAGTGCTCGCACCATCGGGAGGCAATTGTCAGCCATGGAAATTTCTTTACAAACAAAGCAAACTGTTTGTTTTTCATGATCTGAATGTTTCCTATTCTTTTCTCGATTTTAAAAGTCTTGGCGCTTATGTAGCACTCGGCGCAGCAATTGAAAATATTGATCACAAAGCAAGCGAACTTAATCTGGGTTGCCACGTAGATTATAGTCCTTTTGAAAAAGAAAATCCACTTGTAGCTGTTGTGCATTTTACAAGAAAGCCTAACCTTGTTCCGTCTCCATTATCCCCAGTCATCAGTCTTAGACTTACCAACCGAAATATTGCGCAACGTGAAATTTTGGATCAGCAATTTTATTCAGACCTTAAAAAATCTATAGCAGATTATAACGGAGCAGCGCTGGACATTGTTGACGATTGGACACAAATGCAGGAGCTGGGCGATATTTTGGCTACTACTGAAAAGTTAGTCCTTATTCATCCGCGTGGACATTTTGATTCTTTCAAAAAAGAACTTCGCTGGAGTGAAGAAGAAAACCAAGAAAAGCAAGATGGAATTGATGTTGCTACGCTCGGAATATCGAAAGGAGAAGTTGCGGCATTGAGAATTGCTAATGACAGCGAGGCGATTGGTTTCGTTCGTGATACAATAGTTGGGGGGAACGCATTTAAGAAGATGGCACAAAAGGCAGTGGCGGCATCTTCTGCTTTAGGTATCATCACTATGCCGTCGTTTTCTGAGAAAGGTTTTTTACTGGGAGGAAGAGCAGTAGAGCGTGTGTGGCTCGAGGCCAATATGCAGGGCGTATCATATCAGCCCATTTCGCAGTTCACCTTCTTGTTAGCAAGATTGATGCACGGTAATGGTGAAGGGTTCAACGATTTTTACAGAAATGAGTTTACAAGTTTAAAGAAGCGTTTTTTTAATTTACTACCTCACTTGGAAAATAGGCAACCTGTTTTTATTTTCAGGCTATGTAAGGCTGAAGCGCCACAAATTAAGGCCTTACGAAAACCCCTTGATTCCGTCTTTATTTATTGATGTAAGTAGAGTGGGCTTAATAAATATTGATGATTAGATTAAGGTTATATCGGGCAATAGATGACCCGGAGTCATGTCAGAAGTTCATTGTTGGACACCGGCACGTATTGGAAAACATAGGAGTAACCAAAGTAACCTCTTCTAAAGATGCCTGGATGTACAATCCGGGAGTTTACGTTTTAATAGTTGAAGATACAGATGATGGTCGCGTTCTCGGAGGTGCCCGCGTGCATGTGGCGAGTAAGGAATATCCCCTTCCTGTAGAGGAGGCTACGAGTTTTATAGATCCAAAAGTTGTAGATGTAATTGGTGGACATATACCTGCCGGCACAGGAGAAATTTGCGGATTGTGGAATTCTCGGGAAGTGGCCGGAATGGGTATTGGCGCTGTTTTTCTTACCAGAGCAGCCGTTGCTATTTCCGCACAAATCGGACTGAAATCCTTATTCGCTTTGTGTGCTCCTTACACGGTAAAGCTGGCAGAAAATGTGGGTTATGAAATTGAAACATCTGTAGGGAATCAGGGGACTTTTTATTATCCTAAGCTTGACCTTGTAGCTACGTTTATGATTTTGCGCGATGTTGATGTATTGTCGAAAGCAATTGCAGAGGAGCGTGATCCTATAATGGAGCTTAGAGAAAATCCGGTAATGGAGCGCACAGAAATTTATAGACGCAGGGAAGTAAAGCTATTTTACCAGCTTAAGCTCGATCCCACAACTGCATAGTTGTTGACGATTGAAGATTTAATGTGTCATTTCCTTTTATTTACCGCACATTTTTTATAAAATAGCGTTTGATTGCAATTACTCCCCATATTATTCATGCATTTCAAAAAAAGTTGGCTCGCCCTTCTTGTTGCTCTTCTTGCATTCCTTAACGCAGATGCACAAGTTGTTTACAAACAAGGAGATGGCATTCTCACAATCGGCAAGTCCGTTGAATATTTTATTGACAGCACCGAACAACTAACTTTTGATAACATTCTTACCCGAAATATTAACTATAGTCAATTTGATAAAGCTGTGCCCAACATGGCTATTGTTGATTACCCAGTGTGGCTAAAGTTGGCAGTCCGAAACAGTTCGGAAAGTAACAGACTGTCCATACAGGTAGCACAAGCTCTACTTGACACAATTGAATTTTACTATCCCGTAGCGGGCGGTAATTATGCGGTTAATAAAACCGGAGAAGCTTTTAAGTTTAATACCCGTCCTGGAAAAAACCACATCTTCGTTTACGATATCAATATTGAACCCGGAGAAACGAAATATTATTACTTCAGAATTAAATCTGAAGATAATCTGGAACTGCCCATTTTTCTTGGGACCAAGGAACAAGTAGTACATAGCGATCTAACGAAGAATATATTGTTTGGGATTTTCTTCGGCATCATCATCGTAATGTTCTTTTACAACTTGTTTATTTACTTCACGGTAAAAGATCCTATCTATCTTTTTTACGTGGTTTATATTCTGGCAGTTGGTCTTATACAGGGAACTATTGAGGGATATACCTTTCAATATTTATGGCCCAATAGCACCTTCGTAGCTACAAGAGGTTTTTACATTTTTACTGCTTTAGTCAATATCAGTGGTTTAGAATTCGTTCGTCGTTTTCTTCATACTAAAACCCGACTACCCAAGCTCGACAAGTTTGCAATCTTTCTGTACGTAGTTTATTCCATTGCTATACTGTTGTCTGTGTTAGGACTTTTTAATGCAAGCTACCAGATACTTCAAAGCTTCGCAGGAATTGTGTCTTTGTATATGCTTACACTTTCCGTTCTGATGGCTAAGCAAGGTTATCGCCCGGCAAAGTTTTTCATCATTGCATGGATACCTCTGATAATAGGCATCATTATTTACGTAATGAAAGATGTGGGGGTGTTGAATTACAACATGTTCACCAATTATTCAATTACCATAGGCTCTGCACTTGAGGTAATCTTACTTTCATTTGCGCTGGCCGATAAGATAAATATTTTGGAAGCAGAAAAGCGGGTATCGCAGGCTCAGGCGCTTAGGGCATCGCAAGAGAATGAGCGTATTATCCGCGAGCAGAATATCATACTTGAATCAAAAGTAAATGAACGTACCACAGAGTTAAAAGCATCGAACGAAGAATTAGCAAAAACACTCAGAGATCTTCAGGAAGCAGAAACGCAACTTGTGGAATCGGAAAAAATGGCTTCACTGGGTCAGCTAACTGCAGGTATTGCCCACGAGATCAATAATCCTATCAACTTTGTAACGTCGAATGTAAATCCATTGAAGCGCGATGTAGATCTTTTGATTGGCATGGTGGATCAGATGGAAGAAATCAGCACAAAAGAAAATTCGCTTTCAGAGAAACGTGAGGAAATTAATGCCCTGAAAGAGGACATGGATTTTGATTACCTGAAGGAAGAAATAGATTTTTTATTGAAAGGAATTCACGATGGCGCATCGCGTACCGCAGAAATTGTGAAAGGGCTGAGAGTATTTTCACGGCTCGATGAAGATGACCTTAAAAAAGCAGACATAAACGAAGGGCTTGATTCAACACTTGTCATAGTCAATCACTTACTCAACAATACAATCACCATTGAGAAGAAATATTCCGGTATTCCATTAGTAGAATGCTTTCCCGGAAAATTGAATCAGGTTTTCCTCAACATGATGTCAAACGCCATTCACGCTATTCATAAACGCTGGGATAGTGAGCCTCAGGGAAAACTCACGCTATCATCCTGGAACGACGAAGACAATGTGTATGTGAGTATTAAGGACAACGGCACAGGAATGGATGAAGAAACCAGCAAGAAAATTTTTGAACCGTTTTTTACAACAAAAGATGTGGGCGAAGGAACAGGTTTGGGGATGTCTATAGTCTATAACACTATCAGAAAACACAACGGAAGTATTCAGATAAATTCGGCTTTAGGAGAGGGCACGGAGTTTATCATTACTTTGCCCGTTATTCACAAACTTGTTAAAGCATAAATGAATTGAGTAAGCCGGAGAAAGTTAAAGTTCTGTATATAGACGATGAGCCAAATAATCTGGTAGGATTTAAGGCAACATTTAGGTTAGACTACAATGTACTCGTTGCAAATTCTGCAGAAGAAGGTTTTGAAATGCTTGAAAAGCATTCCGACATCAAAGTAATATTGTGCGACCAAAGAATGCCGAATAAAACCGGTGTTCAGTTTTTCGAAGAAATTACGCCCAAATATCCTGCACCGGTAAGAATGTTACTTACAGGTTACACCGATATTGAGTCGGTAATTAACGCGATCAACAAAGGGCATATTTACCGCTACATAACAAAACCCTGGCAAGAAACCGACATACGCTCAGCTATTGAAGAGGGTTACAAGTATTTTGTTACCACCTCAATGTTGAATGTGAAAAACGAAGAACTGCAAAAAGCTTATGATGAGCTTGACAAATTTGCATACAGCGTAACTCACGATATGAGGGGGCCAATATTAAGTTCTCTTGGTGCAATAGAACTTGCAAAGGGTTCGGACGATATCGGAGAAATAAAGGAAGTGCTCGGTATGATGGAGAAATCGCTGCATAGAATGGACGCATTTATCCAGAACATGCACGAGTATTACAACATTAAAAGAGGAGAACTTCAGATCAAAGAGATCAATTTGACAGAAATAACCGAAGAGTTGAATGAACTATTTACTATGGGTGCAAAAGTTGAGCAAACCCGCTTCAGTATTAACCTTCAGCAAGATTCGCCTTTTCGGTCAGATGAACTCACCCTCAAAATAATTCTTAATAATTTGTTATCGAACGCCTTTAAATACCAAAGAAAGAATAACGACTCTAAATTTGTTGAACTGGATGTAAACGTGAGCGCGGGTCGTGCAACTGTATATGTGAGAGACAATGGTATAGGCATAGATGAAGCCCACATCAATGACATTTTCAACATGTTTTATCGGGCTACGTCTGAAAGTGTTGGTTCTGGTTTTGGTCTCTACAACGTAAAAGACGCACTTCGTAAGCTGAATGGCACCATCCGGGTAAGCTCTAAGCCAAATGAAGGAACGGAGTTTATTGTAGAGATACCAAGTAAGTAACCATGAATTCAGATAAGATGCACTTTGTAGTAATTGACGATAGCAAACTGGACTGCTTCATAGCAGAGAAAGTTATTCAAAATACAGGCAGGAGTGAGAGTGTAAGAACTTTTGCGGCGGCAACTGATGCATTGGAGTATATTCAAACATTACCTGACGATAAAAAGACTGTAGTGCTTGTAGATATTCAAATGCCCGTGATGAACGGATTTGATTTTCTTGAGCAATTTGAGAAGAGCGTGCCGCAAGAAAAGCGTTCCAACTTTATCATCAATCTGCTTTCTTCTTCCATCAATGAAACAGACCAGATACGTGCAAAGGCTTACAAATTCGTAAATCGTTTTCTCAATAAACCACTTACCAAAAGTACGCTCGAAAATATGCTGGCGACCATGTGAAAAATTACTTCACGGGCACTACCTCATAGCCGTTATTTCGCAATAGTTGAATAATTCCATTTTCGCCCGGTAAATGCCCTGCGCCTACAGCAAAGAAGATGGGTTTTTGTTCCATTTTGCCTTCCATTCTTTCAATCCATTTTTTATTTCTTTCATCAAGAAAGACGCTAAGGTCTTCATTAGTAGTTCGGGATTCTTCAATTATCTGGTGAAGGGTAGGGAGATCTTGCTTTTTATACGCTTGCAACATCCTGTCAAATTCTGTTCTTTCTTTTGAATAATCTCTCGCCATCGCAACCAGTTCGCTGATCACACTGTCTTGTGGGATTCTATCAAACAATGCAAGTTGTTCGCTTGCTTCCTCCAGTCCGGTTATTTCTTTTTTCCACTTTTTGGCTTCTTCCATAATGTTCGCTTCATACGACACGGGATTAGTGCACATCACTGCTTTGGTGGCAAACAAACTTTGTAAGGCTGCGGGTTTCATTTGCTGAAATAGCAGTAAGTTCATTTTGAGGCTGTCATTTACAAACCGTTCTACAACTTTATAATCTTCTTCATTAAAATAGTCTTTCAAATTTTTGCCGCTGTTGTCTATCATACCCGATGCCACCTGCATCATCACTGAGGGATCGTCCATATCCATCTCAAAGCAAACTTCTTTACAAGCTCTCAAACTTTTCTTCATTGCGGGTGTCCAGAGATAATCTTTTGCGCAAAGGAGGTGAATAGTGCCGAACAAATAAGACGGTTGCTTCATGTCCTGCCTTGTAATTTTCCAAAGCAACGATCTTTCGTCTTGCTTTACAGGTTTGGTTTCCCTGGCATCGCAGGAAAAGAACACAGCTAGTAAACCCGCAAATGCAATCGAAAATTTCCTCATCGAATAAAGTTAACCTTATTCAAATAAAAGGGTAGCTAAGCCAAGTCCTACGCCTATCAATATAGCACCTGTCTTTTGCCAACTCAATAAATGCTGTCTTGTCCCGCTTTCGAAGAATATGGTTGTGGCGATATGAATGAAAGCACCCGCAACTACAGGAATTACCCACATCACTATTTTGCTCATCAGCATGTATTGTTTTCCCAACACATCGGCAAGCATAGAGGCAATGGGGGTAATAAGCGAAAAAAGTAAAAGGATTATGAGCGCTTGTCTTCTTCCTTTAAAACGTAAAACCAAAGAAGTTAGCAACATAGCTTCGGGCAATTTGTGTGCGCCCACAGCAAGGTAAAGTGAAGATTGGGTTCCTTCCAGCCGGTAATTGAAACCGAGTGGTATTCCTTCCATAAAAGCATGGAGCGATAAACCTAAAATGATAGAGTAAAGTGGTATCCGATGTATAGTATGGCCATGGTCGTGAGAATGATGATCGTGTCCGTGATGCTCATGGTGGTGCCCCTCTACATGCACATGCGTATGACCATGCTCCACTCCATGCGTAAACCTTTGAATAAGCAGTTGAATGAAAAACCCTCCAAGCAGAAAAAGTCCGGCCTCGTGCCCCAGTTCTTCAAACGTTTCGGGAAGCAGGTGAAGGAGCGTAATGCTTAATAAAAATGAGCCTGAAAATGCAAGCAGGTAGTTAGTTCTTCGGTCGTCAATGCCTTTAAACCAAAGCGGCAGGCTACCACCTAAAAAAGTAACGAAAAACAGCAGCAGGTTGGAAATAAACATCAAATGCAATTGGTGTAAAAATGGATGGTAAAAGTAAACTCATTTTGTTAATCCTTGCCAAAGCCCTGTTAATACCGCCCCATATTTTCCCAGTTGTGTCGGTTAGTGGTCACAAGGCACAGATTTTTTTGAAATAGTTACAGAACGATATAAATTTATGAAGTCATGGATTTTTTGAACCTGCAGAAACCAACAAATGCCGCGCTTGCAACGGGAAAGATGCTTATTGCAGAGCCTTTTCTTGCAGATCCCAATTTTGCCCGCTCAGTAATTTTGCTTTGCGAGCATGGAGAAGAAGGTTCGGTAGGTTTTGTTTTAAACAGAAGCACAGAACTGACACTCGGAGATTTATTGCCAGAACTATATACGCCCTTGCTGAAAGTTTTTCAAGGTGGCCCCGTACAGCTCGATACATTACACATGCTGCACCGCACGCCATCTACGTTTGGAGGAAATGAAGTTTTTCCCGGCGTTTTTTGGGGTGGTTCTTACGAGGCTTTGCAGGAAGCCATTTTAAACAATGAATACCAACCAATAGATCTTCGTTTGTTTGTGGGTTATGCGGGTTGGTCGCCCGGGCAGCTCGATAAAGAATTGAAGGAAGGCGCATGGATCGTAACTGATCTTTCGGAAGACATACTTTTTGAAACAGATATTGAAAACATCTGGAAAGAAGCCATCAAGGCACTGGGAGATAAATATGCATACCTCGCCAATCTTCCACTCAATCCGCAAATGAACTAAGTCCCTCCAAGTTTGCAAACTATCAGTTGTGAACTAACAAGTAATACCTATTTTTGCGCCACATTTGATTTTTTTCATGGAAGATTTGAAACTAAAGCTTAAGCAGCAGATCATAGAAAGCTTGAACCTGCAAGGCATGGAGCCAAAAGATATTGACGACAATGCAGCTTTGTTTGGAGAAGGTCTTGGGCTTGACAGTATAGACTCGCTGGAGTTAATGGTGTTGCTGGAGCGCAATTATGGTATTAAAATCGAAGATGCACGCGAAGGCAGAAAGGTGTTATCATCGGTTCAATCTATGGCTGAGTACATTCAGCTACATCAGAAGGCTTAAGTTTCCCGCACATTCGCATGGCGGATCGTATAGTTGTCACTTCTCTTGGTATTCTCTCGGCATTAGGTCTTGGAAAAGAAGCTCATCTTCATGCGCTTACCCGTGGTCATGCTGGTTTGCAGCATCCCCAATTTCTCAAAACGTTTCATGCTCCCGACTGCCTGATCGGTGAAGTAAGAATGAGCGATGAAGAACTCGCCATATCCCTCAACCTGCCCGGAGGAAATAACGGATACACACGAACCACACTTTTGGCACTTTTTGCAATGCGCGAGCTGTTGCAAGGGGTTGACGAAAGTCTTTTAAAGGATGATTCGTTTGCCTTTATAAATGCCAATACAGTAGGCGGCATGTGCTCGGTGGAGAATATGTATTTCGATTTCATTTCCAATACACCGGAAGGAGATTTCCTGAAATATATAGACACGCTCGACTGTGCAGAAAGTACACAAAACGTAGCTAAGTATTTTGGCTTAAAACCTATGATGGCTACAATTTCCACAGCATGTTCCTCTTCTGCCAATGCTTTGATACTCGGTGCCAGAATGATACAGCAAGGAGTGGTGGAGCGCGCCATTTGCGGTGGTTGCGATGCCATGAGCCGCTTTACTGTAAATGGATTTCTTTCTTTGAAAAATGTAGCTAAAAATCCTTGCAAACCTTTTGATCAAAACCGCATGGGACTAAATCTGGGTGAAGGTGCAGGATATTTAATGTTGGAAAGGGAAACTGATGCAAAGAAAAGAGGTGCGGAAATTCTGGCTTACTTCACAGGCTATGCTAACACCAACGATGCTTATCATCCTACCGCCCCTTCACCCGATGGTGCAGGTGCATATCGCACCATGTTTCAGGCGTTGGAAAAGGCCAACCTTCAGCCCGAAACTATCGGATATATAAATGCGCATGGCACAGCCACTATCAATAATGATGCTGCGGAAGGAAAGGCAATTGAAAATTTATTTGGTACGCAAGCTCCGTACTTCAGTTCTACCAAACCATTTACAGGGCACACATTAGCAGCTGCAGGTAGTATTGAAGCAATATTTTCTATCTGGGCAATGCAGGAAGGAAAGGTTTTCCCTAATCTGAATTTTGAAAATCAGATGGAAGAACTGCAAATAAAGCCGGCAGCCCAATTGATAAGTAATGTTGCTGTGAACCATGTACTCAGCAATTCTTTTGGTTTCGGTGGCAACAATGTTTCGTTAGTGTTTAGCAAAGTATGATGAAACCTGTTTACATACTATCCTCTTCAGCTATCAGTCCGCAGCACAGTTTTGAACCTGAAAATTTTTTGCATCCGGTAAAAAGCACCGACGATGGAAAACTATTTGTGGTTGATCCCGATTACAGGCAATTTATCAATCCTGTGGCTATTCGCAGAATGAGCAGACTGATAAAAATGGGAATTGCTGCAGGAATGAATGCACTGAAGCTTGCAGGCTTAGAAAAGCCCGATGCAATAATTACAGGCACCGGACTGGGAAGTATGACCGACATGGAGCATTTTCTCAAAGACATGATTAATATGAATGAGGAGGCGCTCAATCCTACCTTCTTTATTCAATCTACTTACAACAGTGTAAACGGCTGGATAGCTGTGCAATCAAAATGCACCTCCTACAATCAAACTTATGTAAACAGGGGTTTTTCGTTAGAACTTTCCTTGCTCGATGCCCAACTATTATTGAATGAAGCAACCGAAAGGGAAGTAGCCTTAGTAGGTTGCTTCGATGAATTGACAGACGAATATTTCATTGTAAAGAACAAAATCGGCTATTGGAAAAAACAACTTCCTCAAAGCCGACATTTATTGAAAGAAAGCAATACTGTTGGCACAATTGCCGGAGAAGGCACTTCGTTTTTTACCTTGTCAAACAAAGCAGAAAATTCGGTTTGCATATTGCACGGTGTGAAGATGATTCAGTCGCCCACGTCCGCAGAAATTAGCGCCAACATCAGCACATTTTTGCAACAGCATCATGTAGCATTGCAGGACATAGACCTTATAATTACCGGCATGAATGGCGATACCAATTTCCAACCCTTATATCAGGCCGCATTAGAACATACACAGCCTCACACTACCATCGCAGCATTCAAACATCTTTCGGGAGAATATCCTACAGCATCGGGTTTTGCATTGTGGCTTTCCGCTCAGTTATTTTCTACCCAAACTATTCCTGAAGAAATCATTTACAAAAGAGGGGCAACTACCGATATCCGCAAAATCCTCATCATCAACCACTACATTCTCAACACAGCATCGCTAATGCTCCTCTCTAACTAAAATAACCCTCACGCCTGCGAGGTATTTCCTTTCTTAAGATGATAAACCTGCTGTATGGCAATAGCCAAACTGAACACGGCAGTTACCAATCCCAATATTGCCTTAGCGCGCTTTATGTTTTTGACTGTGCTTTGTTTCATCGGTTATCTTTTTTATCGAAATGCTATAAAAGACTAAGCCACCAGACGTTTGTTAATTGAAATGTTATTGATCGCAGACAATACACCGTCAAGAATATACTTGCCTTTTTTTGTTGATAAATATATGTCCCATGAAAAAGATCATTACCTCAATCTGCACTTTGTGTTTTATGAACATCGCTTCGTATGCGCAGCAAGATATCAACGTGAAATTTGAAGTCGGCGCAATGGGAAGCGGATTTGTCTATCATGGCGACCTTACCGAAACCAGATTGGGTCATTTGAAAGATTTAAAATACGGAGCCGGTATTTATTTGAAATATCATGCAACGCCTGTGTTTGCAATTCGCACCAATCTTTATCGCGGTAGCCTGGCAGGAAACGATGCAGACTTTACGGCTGAATGGAGAAAGCAACGTGCTTATAAATTTTCAACCTCACTTACCGAAGTTTCTGTGATGCTTGAGGCAGATATTTTGGGAAAAGGCCGATTCAAATCGTTTAAAGAAACCGGACGGCATTACAACCGCTGGGGTCTGTATTTGTTTGCTGGTTCAGGAGCAGCTTTCACCAATGCATCGCGTAGCTGGAACGGACTTAACAGAGCGTATTTTTACAAAGACGCACCCGAAAAAATAGGGCAAGATTCCGTGAATGTGCCCAATAGAATTTCCTGGGTATTTCCTGCTGGGGTGGGTGTGCGCTTCGATGTTTCCAAACACTTTTCTTTGTTTGCAGAAGCAGGATATAGATTTACCATTACCGATAACCTCGATGGCTATAAATATTCCGTGTATTCCTCAAAATACGATGGCTATACAGCCTACTCCTTCGGCATTTCTTACCGCTTTGATAGGGACACACGATACAGGCGACAAATGCTCGTTCAATAAATAAACTTTCACCATCATCACTACTTGCAAACGAAATAATATTATATTGTATGTGCACCAAAAGCATTTCATCTAATGGACACAAACAGAAAATACATTGCCCTTGTGACCGGAGCCACCGGAGGACTAGGTACGGCCATTTGCAAACGCCTTAGCGAAGATGGTTTTCACGTAATTGCCAACTACAACAATGAAGAAAAGGCAATGAAGTGGAAACAGAAAATGAAAGACGAAGGCCTTGAATTTGAAATGTATCAGGCAGATATCAGCGACTTCGATGCGGTAGGAGAAATGATAGCAAAGGTAGAAGCATCCGTAGGACCCATAGATGTGCTGGTAAATAACGCAGGCATTACCCGCGATGGGCAGTTTCGTAAAATGACCAAAGACAACTGGGATGCCGTGATAAAAACAAATCTGTACAGCGTGTTCAACTGCACCCGCCACGTCATTAATCAAATGATGGACAGAAACTACGGCCGCATCATCAACATATCTTCCGTAAACGGGCAGCGCGGCCAGTTTGGTCAGGCAAACTATAGCGCCGCAAAAGCCGGTATGCACGGCTTCACAAAAACACTGGCTATGGAAGTAGCCCGTAAAGGCATAACCGTCAACACTATTTCGCCCGGCTACATAGCTACCGATATGGTAATGGCTGTGCCTGAAGAAATAAGAAACAAAATTGTAGCAGAAATTCCCATCGGTCGGCTGGGCGGTACGGAAGAAATAGCCCACCTCGTTTCTTTTCTTGCCGCAAAAGAAACCAGCTTTATTACTGGTGCCAACTATGCCATAAACGGCGGTCAGCACGTTTATTAATCCCAACGATGTTTACCAAAAATCCATCTTCAATCTTGCTTTTGAAGATGGATTTTTCACTTTCGGTAAAGACTGATTATCCTCTCGAATATTTCATGCTTCCATAATGCAAGCTGTTTACTCTCTTAGATTAGAGACTTGGTCTTTAGCAAAACTTTTTTTGATGAAAGACAAATTATTGTCCTAAGTTTTTGCTTAAATTGTGTTAAGATTTTCTTCACAATTTTTAAATGCTTTTTTAAATGAAAAAACTTTACTCAATTCTTTTGATGCTGTTAGTATGTTACGGCACAAAAGCACAAACAACTACGGTCACCACTGGTATTCCCAGCGCACCGTCGAGCGGTAGCGGCGGTAGTCCGCCCTATCTGGCATTTGTGGTAGATAATACCAACAATTACGCCATCGTAATCTCGGCTATTGATATGTATAAGGCTGTCAATAGTAGCGGTATGACCTTCGAACTAAGGTATAGCACTACATCGCTGAGTGGTACCCCATCACCAGCTGTAGGTAGCTGGACTTTAATTAAATCCGAACTACAACCCACTGTCACGGCTACGGGTATCTATCCGGCGTTTACCAATTTAAACTTTACTGTTCCGGCAAATACGATGTATCGTTTTGCGGTGATAAACACTACAAGCTCTAACCTACAAATAGGCAGTACTACTTCTGTTCCCAACTATTTTTCTAATGGTGGTGTGGGTATAGCTGTAGGAAACTATCAGATAAATGGATTGAGTGCAGGGTATTGGAGTGGAAATGCAAACTATTTTTGGGGTGGTTCGGTAATTTTTGCGCCAGCTACGCCATGTGTTAATCCACCTACTGCAGGTACTGCTATTGTATCCAACAGTACACCGTGTACGGGTATGGGTATCACCTTTAATCTTTCAGGTGGCACGGGCGGTTTAGGTCAAACGTATCAGTGGCAAAGTGCGCCATCTGCTACCGGCCCATGGACAAATATTGCAGGCGCTACTAGTGGTTATTATCCTACTACCGGGCCGGCGGCTACTACTTTCTACCGTCACTATGTAGTGTGTGGTAGCGGTTCAGATACTACTGCACCACTACAGGTTACTATTCCATCACTGTTTCCCGGCGGTACTTATACTATAGACAACACCGCATCGGCACCGGCTACCAACAACTTTACCTCTTTTGCAGCAGCAGCAGCAGCTATTAATTGCGGCATTACGGGGCCCATAACTTTTAATGTGGCCAATAGTATTTACAATAACGATCATTTCCGGTTGGATAACTATTTGAACGGGCCTGGAAAATCTATTACTATCAATGGTAATGGAGCCACGCTTTCCAATGTATCAACCCTCGCATCAGAGCCTGCAATAATCAAGCTAAACGGAACTAAGTTCGTTACGGTTAACAACCTGAATATTCAGGGCATAAGCAGCAGCACTAGTCAGTATGCCTGGGGGGTTTTTATGACGAACAATGCAGATTCAAACACTATTACCAATTGTACCATAACGCTCGATACCACTGCTACCTCTACAAACTATGCAGGTATTGTGTTGAGTGGTGGGGCAACGGCTACTACGGCAGGTTCTGGTTGCGATGGCATTGTGATTTCTAACAACATAATTAAAGGTGGCTATTATGGCATAACGCTGATGGGTAATACTACCACCAACATTTTGCAGAGAAATACAATTACAAACAATGTTTTCAAAGACTTTTATGTCTATGGTATTTACGCATCGTACTCCAATAATATGACGATTGCTGAAAATGACATCTCAAGACCTTCAAGAACATCGGTTACTACATTTGGTGGTATTTATCTTACAACAGGGCATAACAATCTGAACGTAAGCAAAAATCGCATTCACGATGCCGCAGCAGGAAATCCAAATGCGAGCTTTACACAATATGGTATTTACCTGAGTGGTGCCGGTTCTACTGCCAACCCCAATATCTTTAGCAATAACCTAATCTACAATATGCAAGGTGGAGGTACGGGTATTGTTTACGGTTTGTATAATACAGGAGGAACTTATTCGAGATACTATCACAATACAATATCAAACGATTTCGCGGGTTCTACAGGTACTGCAGCCGCTTATGGTTTTTATCAAACAGGTACTGCTACCGGTATTCAGTTTTACAACAACAATATCTCGGTGACACGCGGTGGTACGGGCGCTAATTTTGGAATTTACCTCAATACCGCTACTGCTACCATTACCAGCAACAACAACAACTTTTATGTGAATGGAACCGGCACCAACAATATGGGCTTCAGCGCTGCTACAACACATACAAGTCTGGGCGCATGGCAAACTGCTACTTCGCAAGATGCAGCTTCAACGAATGTAGATCCAGTATTCTTAAATCCTATAGTTGGAAACCTTATGCCTACCAACGGAGGTTTAGATGATAAAGGAACTCCTATCCTAGGTATCACTACCGATATCACCAATGCAGTAAGAAGTACAGTGACACCCGATATTGGTGCTTATGAATTTGTAGTTGCTCCATGTGGTGGTACGCCAACTCCAGGCACCATCGTAGGACCAACAACTGCATGTTCTGGTGCTAATTTTACACTCACACTAACGGGTTATACTATTGGTACGGGTATCAATATTCAATGGCAGTCGTCTCCGGCAGGTGCCAGTGTTTTCACCAATATTACCGGTGCTACTTCACCTTCTTATTCCATCAACCAAACCAGCGCTACTGATTACAGAGCTATTGTTACTTGTGCGAATGGTGGCGGAAACGATGTGACAACCACCTATACAGTAAACATGGATCCGTTTTACTTGTGCTACTGTTCTCCATTTACTGGCGTACAGCTTCATACCAATACTTCAAACTTCATGACAAACGTTAGTATTCCTAACACTACACTCAACAGCCCTACTACAACGCTTGGCGCCGGTGGGTATAGCAGATTGAATTACAACATTGGTACCAATACAGCTACACTTAGCCAAACCACTCCTTATCCACTAACGGTAACAGTGACGAATGCTTCTTATAGTGTAATGGCATGGGTGGACTACGATCAAAGCGGAACTTTTGATAGCATAGAAGCAACGCAGCTTACTAATTCTGGTACAACCGCTACAGGTAACATCATCATACCGGTATCTGCACTTACGGGACTGACCGGTTTACGGGTTAGAGTTCACACTACTACACCTTATGGCATGAACGGAGCTTGTACCAGCATTACAACCGGTTATGAAACTGAAGACTATGTAATTACCGTTGCCGGCCCACCATCGTGTATTCAACCTTCAGGCTTCTCGGTTGCAAATCTTACCTCATCAAGTGCAGATATTAGCTGGATTCCTGTAACAGGTGCCAACGGATATGAATGGGCAGTAGGTACCACAGCTACGCCACCCACATCAGGTACGCCTATCACCACGATGCCTGCTTCAGTGGGTGGACTCTTCCCTTCTACTGTTAATTACTTCTTTGTTCGTACAGATTGCGGAACGAATGGCTACTCGCTTTGGAGCACTTATGCTTTCACAACGGCAGCAATAAACAATGATCCATGGAATGCTATTCCTGTTACAGTTGGTAATGCCTGCACCGGCAATGCGTTTACAACCATTGGCGGTTCTCATGCGGCGGGAGAGCCTTATCCAACCTGTGCGGGTACTAATGGGCACTATTCCGTGTGGTATTCCTTTGTAGCTCCACCATCGGGTGCAGTGAAAATCACCACAGACTTTGCGGGCGGTACATTGGGCGATTCCCGTCTTGGTTTATTCAGCACCAGCAATGTGAACAGCTATCCGGCTTACACCATTTTGGCTTGCGATGATGATAATGGTAGTGCGGTAGCAACACGTTCTATTATATATGCTACAGGCCTTACTAACAATGTGACTTACTATGTACTGGTAGATGTATTTGATGCAGTAGCTCAGGCTGGAACCAGCGTTCCCGGAACCTTCTGTCTGGAAGTACATGAGCTGAACAGTAGTATGTTGGCAAGCACGGGTAATTGTGCAGCCGGACAAGTTTTTTCCATAAATGCAGGCTACAAGGCCTCATCGGCTTTGACTGATGCATCTAGCAACCTCATAGCAATATTTACCGATACTGCGGGAACGGCTGCTACATACGCGGTTAACTTAACTAAGAATACAGGGGCAGTTCGCTCTACGGGCGGTCAATATTATTTGGATCGCAACTTCCTCATCAACGGTGCAACAACAGGGAACATTGAATTGCAGCTTTTCTTTGCTACATCTGAGTTAACGGCATTGCAAGGCGTAGTTCCAGGTGCTACCTTAAGCAACCTAAATGTTACTCGTCAATCGGGCACTACCTGTCAGGCCACCTTTAGCCCTACAGGCGGTACTAATACAGGTCTCTTGCAAACTGGCAATGGATCCGTAAACAGCGTCAATTGGATTACTGTAGTTACACCAGGTTTCTCTAATTTCTATATCCAATCTGGTACTACACC
>CALMWT010000149.1 GCA_937870855.1 uncultured Taibaiella sp. | reverse complement strand
CGCGCCATTCATACACCCAGGTGCTTTGTATCATTTCGAGGTGGCCTTCGTTGCATTGTTCGCGTGTGCCTTCAAAGTTGGGTAGTTGAAGTACCCATTCTATGAGGTCGGTGAAGCGGAGGCGGTATATCTGGCTTTCGCCAAAGTCGTCGCCAAATTTTTCGTAGAGTTTAAGGGCTATGTCTTCGTAGTCGTTCCAGTGTATGGGTGGTTCGTAGTGGCTCATGTTAGTTTGTGTGTTTTAGAATGTGGTGTGGAGTGAATGAGTGATTTTCATTTTTTCATTTCATTTTATTCTCCGTGTATTAAGGATTGGTCGGGTACGGTGACTTCTAATGTGCCTGTGGCGTTTTCTAAGATGCATTGGCAGCCGAGCCTGGAGGTGAGTTTGGGGTTTCGGGCGCGGTCTATAAAGTCTTCTTCGCGGTCGGTGATTTCGGGTACGAAGTCTTCGCCTTTTTCGAGGTATATATGGCAGGTGGAGCAGGCGCAGACCATGCCGCAGTTGTGGTGAAGTTCTATGTTGTTGTCGAGTGCTACTTCAAGAATGCTTTGGCCGGGTGCTATATTGTTAATGGTGAGGGGTTGGAGGTCTTTTTGCTCAAATTTGAAATGGATGGTGTACATGTGTAAGTGGGGGTCTTGATTTGGGCGCAAAGTTAGCAGTTCGGGTGTTTTGTTTCGTTGGTTGTTTTATATAGATCTTCTATAGAGGCAGAGAGCGAGCGGTATAGTTCCTGTAAAACGGTTTGTTGCTGTAGCAAATGGAGGTGCTTTTGCATAGTCTCTTTGTCGTTTCGGATGGCGGGGCCGGTTTGCAATAAAGAGGGTTCGATGGTGGTGACGGTTTCAAATGTTTGTTGAAGAATGGGGCGGATGAGGGAGAAGGGGAGATTTTGGGATTGTGCTATTTTTTCGCAGAGTGTCATTAGGTGGTTGGTGAAGTTGTTTCCTATTACGGCGCAAAGGTGTAGCCATTGGCGTTGCTGCCAGTTTACTTCTTGAACCATGTCTGAAACGGTGTATGCGAGTTGGGTGACAGTTTGCTTTGCTTTTTCAGAACTGTGTTCATAAACCATAGGGATATTTCGGTGGGTGGGTAAGTTGTTTTTATTGATGGAATAGACTGGCCAGATAACTGCTTTGTGGGTTTGTACAAGCACATCAAGGGGAATAGAACCGGCGGTATGAACTACGACTGTTTCTTTCAAGTGCAGTTGTGTAGATATTTCACTTATTGAGCGGTCTGTAACTGCAATGATGCAAAAATCTGTTTCGGGTATTTGGTGTAATGATGCTACAATATTTGTATGAACGGAGTCTGCTAATTGTGTTGCTGCTTCAGTATTTCGTCCATATACACCGGTACATTTAGCGCCTTTTTCATACAGTCTTTTAGAAAGAAACCAGGCCATATTTCCAGTGCCAATAAGTGTGTAGGTCATAACTTATTCATATTCGTTACAAAATAGTTTTCCATCAGTTGGTACACCTTATCTTTTAGCATAGTTGTTTCGGTTAGGGTTAGTCCTTCGGTGCTTACAGGCTCCAGAAAATGGATGTGAATAGGCATAGGTGTTGCCCAAAAGTTACTTTTAGTAGCAGGGTAAATTTTTTTGGTGTTGAATATCAATGCGGGGATGATGGGCTTTTGCGATTTTATAGCTGCGATAAACGCACCATCATAAAATTGCTGCAAGGGCTTATCTGTTTTATTTCTTGTGCCTTCAGGATACAGACAAAGGTGCAAACCGAGGTCTAACATTTCCTGCATTTTCATAAAGCTTTCGCGGCGGCTTGCATCTTTTTTCCGGTTTACCAATATAGAGCCTGCTTTATAAATAACCCCAAATACGGGAATCTTTGCCATTTCCACTTTTGCCAATGTCTTATTCGCACCGGGTATCCACGGCGAGGACACAGGAATATCGGCGAGCGAATTATGGTTTACCACCACCACGTAATTCTTTCCTTTCTTGAAAAAATGCTTTCCTTTTCTTTTTACCGGACAAAATACCAGCGGAAGAAATATGCTCATCCAGGTTTTAAACACAGGGTGTAATAAGCGGGAACGGAGCGGCTCTTTAAATAATGTAGTAAGCCATACGGGTACAAACACTAACAGCATTGTTACCACAAACAGCGCAATAGCATAACCAAAAAATACAAAACCGAGATAATGTCTGACAGCTTTCATTCTATTAACCAATCTATGGGCGCTTTGCCGTGTATTTGCAGCCAGGAGTTTGCCTTGCTAAAATGGCGACAGCCAAAAAATCCGTTGTGTGCAGATAGCGGCGATGGGTGCGCGGCGGTCAAAATTAGGTGTTTGGACGTATCTATCAGTTCTTGTTTGCTTTTTGCAAAACCGCCCCACAGCATAAACACCACTCCAATCATCTGCTCACTAAGCGTTTTTATTACCGCATTGGTAAACTGATGCCATCCCGCTTTGCTGTGCGACATGGGAGCATGTGCCTGTACCGTCAGCGCTGCATTTAGCAACAGCACACCTTGCGCCGCCCACTTATTGAGGTTGCCGTGTGAGGGTAGGTCGCCGCCAATGTCGGTCTTGATTTCTTTATAAATATTACTCAGAGATGGCGGTATGGACACTCCGTGCTGCACCGAAAATGCAAGTCCATGCGCCTGCCCTTCATTGTGGTAGGGGTCTTGCCCTAGTATTACCACTTTTACTTTATCGGCGGGTGTGGTGTTGAATGCGTGAAATATCTGCGAGCCTGCGGGGTATATCGTTTTGCCTTTTTTCTTTTCTTCTTTTAAAAAATGCACCAGCTGCGCAAAGTAGGCTTGGTCAAATTCTTTTTCTAAAAGTTGCCGCCAGCTTTCTTCAATTTTTACATTCATAAAAGACTCTCTTGTTTTTCTATCTTAATTCTTTAATTTTCTATCTTAAGTCCTCCATTTCCTATCCTAAGTCCTCATTTTTCTATCTTAATTCTGCAAATTCCCACCGCAAAAAGCCGATTTACCACCGTAAAAAGCCGATTTACCACCGTAAAAAGCCAATTTCCCACCGTAAAAAGCCAATTTCCCACCGTAAAATCGCTTTTTTCTTCCTTGCAAAATGCTTGTGCGAGGGTTTATTTTATTACTACCAGTTTATTTATGGCGCGGTTGCTTCCGTTAGTGGTTTCGCAGATGTAAATACCGGAAGCAAGGGTGTGAAGGGCGATGGATGTATGTGTGGCATTGGGTGGGGTGGTGTGATGAAGGAGTCTTTGTCCTGAGATATTGATGATGGAGATGGTTGTTATTTCGGTGCCGAAACTTTTGATTGGTGGCGGAGTTGGGGTATATTTTTACGGCGGTGGGGTTGTGCGGTGGTGAAGGAGTAGGGGCAGCGTCTTGCTGGGTAAAAATGAGTATTCCGCCGAGTATGTTTCCTACTATCATTTCTTGTTGTCCGTCGCCATCTATATCGGCAATGGCGGGCACTGCACGAAAGCCTGAGTAGCTGCCGAGCGGGAGGTTTAGCTCGTGGTAGGCGGTATCTTCAATGGTGTATGGAACGGTTACATTTCCGTTTTGAAACCCTGTGTAGCGGACAAGGCGGCCAGAGTTGGAACCCACTATTAAATATTCGTTGGCGGTGCTATCGGTTTTGCCAACAAACGGCGCACTGAAGCCATAGAGCAAGTTCCAGGGGTCGGCACGCACGCTGCCAAGGTTTCCCGTTTGGTATTGCAGGGAAAGTTGGTTGGTATTTCCTATGTTTTTGTAGTAAAAAATGTAGCCAGATTGCCCACCGATGAGCAGGTCTTTTTTTCCGTCTTTATCTATATCGTAAATGAGGGGTGCGGCATATTGGTTGGAGTCAATGATTTTGTTGGCAACATCGGTTAGCGTGGGTTGGGTGAGTTGCCATATTGGTTGCACATTAGCAGATGATGCGGTGTTCTTATAAAAGCTGATGGTTCCGTTTTCATGTCCTACTACCAGGTCGTCGAGTCCGTCGTTATCAAGATCGCCCACTGCGGGGTATGCGCCTTTTATGCCTTGTGCATCAATATTCAGAAAGTCGTTGGTTTGCAGGGTAAAGGATTTGGAGGAAGCATTTGTGGTGTTTTGAAAATAGGCAATCCGTGCTTTAAAACTTCCATCGAGCTGAAAGAATCCATCGCCGCCCACAAACAGATCGGGTTTTCCGTCTTTGTTGTAATCATAAAGCATAGGGTAAGAACCTGAACCCATATCAATAGCTTTTTCCACAAGCAGAGTATCGTGTTGGTAGGTGAAAACAGGAGATGATGCGGTGCCAGTATTTTGGTAGTACGCAATGCAATTATAGTTTTCGGATGCAAGCTCCGCGCTTGGGCTTACTAAAATGTCTTTTTTACCATCCAGATCTACATCTATATGAAACGCTGCGGGAAATTGCTGTGTGCTGTAAACCTTGCCTGTGGTTTGCCAGGTGGTATCCTGCGCTATCATGCTATCTCTGGCGTGGTTGAAATCGGTTTTTCCATTTTCTAAATATTGAAGAGAGGAATAGCTCACGCCGCCATTCAGATAATCAAGGTCGCCATCGCCATCATGATCGAAAATGCAAAGGGTATTGCCGGTATGGGTAACTTTTGCCGGAGGAATTACAGGTTGGAAGGAATTGCAAACCACACCCAGCGTTTGGTGAATGGAAAAACCCTGATATACTTTTCCCCAGCAGGCATCTTTTAGATTTATGTGAATACTATCGCAGGGAAGGTTTTCTTCTTTCTGATAATTCTTGTAGAAATTGATGTAGCCACCGCTTATGTTGAAAGAAAAGAAATCAAGATCGCCATCCTTATCGGCATCTACAATACCGGGTATATCTCCTCCGGGATCTACATAGGCATTTACATCGCCAAACGGATTGCTTGTGATGTAATAAATATCATCCACGAAAATATTATTGCCCGCTCTGCTTGTACCTTTTAAAATGAAGTAAAGTTTATTGCCTGTTACGGAATAGGGAATTGAAAAAGTGTATGGATACCATCCATTTGCAGGTTTTGTATCAGGCTGAGTGATGCTGCGATTTCGGGCAATGCCTCCTAAATAGGTTGCATTGGCATTAAGTGTATCATTGTCGTTTATAAAAACAGATAAGCTGTCGCCTGCTGTGGCATCATCGCGGTACATCCATAAACTGATCTTTCCTTCGCTTTTAAGATTCGGCGAAATTCTTACGTTTCTGGAAACTAAAAGGGCTGTGTTACCTGCGGGCATTGCATTAGCCTCGAATATTGCCATGCCATTTCCTGTTTTAGGAGAAACGGTAGGATTGCTACCCGAGGTTATTCTGCTCCAGCCTTTGCCATTTGTATTAAAAACCTTCCAGCCATTGGTAGGAAAACTTGTAGTTTCAAAACCTTCGGGAGTGCCGGTGAGCGGAGAATAATAAAGGTCTTTATAGTAGTTGAAATGAAGAGCGTTATTGAGATAATAACCGTAGTAAACACTAAAACCTGCATTGCCTCTTGTCACCAGATCGGGAATGTTATCACAGTTCAGGTTTTCGATTTTCATGTAGCTTCCTACTGCCACCACACCGTTTTTTAGCGGAAAGTTTTTAGCATATTGAGGTCGGTAGCGATAGTCGGCATTATTGCCCGTGCCGTAGTTTATAAAGGTTTTTATTTGCAATGAACCTTTTTCAAAAACAATCAGATCGTTTTTGCCATCATTATTTAAGTCGCCAAGTCCAAATTGTGGATTATTGAAACCACCAGAAAAGCCAAGTGTTTTTTCATTGTTGTAAGCGAATACTTTCCAGCTTGTGTCCGGCTGATATTTTAAACCCTGTGCACAGAGGTCAGCACTTGACAGCAAAAGCAAAAGAAGAAAATGATTTTTTGAAAAGATCATAAGTGCATATTATAGAGTGCATAGTAAGCTATTGGCGGTCGGCTTCATATTTTAGCAAAGGCGATCCTGGCTCTTTAAGAAAATGTTTATAAACCAACCTGTCGAGAAAAGCAGGAAAGAGTTTGCTCAGCCAGACGGTTAGTTTTCCTTGTGTGGTCATTACTACTGTTCGTTTTCTTTTTGATGCAGCATTTAGAATAATCCCGGCACATTCTTCTGCACTCATAAGTTTGCTTTCGTCGAGTGGCGTTTCTTTTTGTGTGCTGCCATGTGCATTGCGGGCTACATTTCTAATATTGGAAGAAGTGAAACCCGGACAAACCCACATAACATGTACGCCGGTATGCAATAATTCGGTTCTCAGTGCTTCCATAAATCCCTGCATTGCAAACTTTGAAGCAGAATAACCAGTGCGAGCGGGAAGACCCCTGTAGCCTGCAATAGAAGAAACGCCAATGATAGTGCCTTTATTTTGCCGGATGTAGGGAAGCGCGTATTTCGTACAATATACTGTCCCCCAGAAATTGATGTCCATAAGTTCCCGGATCACACTTAGCTCGGCATCTTCAAACAACGCCCTCATCGTAATTCCGGCGTTATTAATGAGTACATCAATTCGCCCCCATTTTGCAATTACAGTTTCAATAAATGATTTACAATCTTCTTCTTTGCTTACATCTGCTTTTACACAAAGTACATTTTCACTGTCGCTAAAAACTTCCTGAAGCTTATTGAGATTGCGTGCACACAATGCAAGCTTTCCACCACGTTTCAGTGCCTCTGTTGCAAGTGCTTTACCTATGCCTGAAGATGCGCCTGTAATAGCTATTACCTTGTTCTGAAACGTTGACATTGAGACAAAAGTAATGGTATTCCATTTGTTACGCGGTCGTTAACCGGTTGTAAAGTGGGCGTTAACGCAAAGCATTTTCTTGCAACGTTTTTGCACCCGTCTAATCTTTGCATCATAACAAACGAAAAACAAATCATTTACAAACAACAAACAAGCAGTTCACAAAACAAAAACAAACAGTCATGAAAAAGATCATTATCACAGCAGCAGTTTTAGTAGGAATTAACGCGGCAGCAAATGCACAGCAAGTAAACGCTAACAACGCATCGGGCACAGCGCAACAGGCAGTGCAGTTGGCGCTTAGCAATGCACTCGAAATAACTTTTGTAGCTGCCAACGCAGCAACCGGTGCTACGGTAGCGCTCCCTTTTACTACTAGCGATCATTATGAGAATGGGGTAGAAAGCGATGAGCAACAACTGAAGATCCGTTCTAACAAAAACTTTGGGATAACTGTAAAAACTAGTGCAGCTACATTTACTGTAAACGATGGACAAAACACATCTTCGTCTTCCATGCCTACTTCAGTTCTCGGTCTTGCTGTTACAGACAATAATACCGGCGGTCTTCTCGGACAAGGCTTCTCATCTTCTACGTACAATTCACTTTCTGCTACTGCTACTAATCTTATTACAGGTGCAGGCAGAGGCGGCAATCAAAATTTCAAAGTAAAATATAAAGCTACGCCAGGCTTTGCATATCCAGCAGGGTTGTATGCTACAGACGTAATTTTTACTGCCACACAGCAGTAATAGAGCTTACGCAACTCCCAATAAACAAAGACCTCGCTACTTGGCGGGGTTTTTATTTTATTGCTTAGTTTTAAAAAAATAAACTTTTTATGCGTTGGATTGGCAGAAGAGAAAGCGGCAATGTTGAAGACCGCAGAGGTATGGGTGGAGGCACTATTTTAGGCGGAGGTATTGGCACTTTAGTAATAGGGGTCATTATATACTTGCTTGGCGGAGATCCTTCCCAATTTTTGGGCGATGCAGGGAGTAATACCACTCCGCAATCTACAGAGGAGCGAGCGGTTGATTCTGCTAATGCCAGTTTTGTGAAGGTAGTGCTTGCAGATACTGAAGATGTGTGGAATGAGCAATTTGCAAAAATGGGTAAGGATTATCAGGAAGCACGCCTCGTACTGTTCCAAAATGCTACACAATCGGAATGTGGTCAGGGCACGGCAGCAACTGGTCCGTTTTACTGCCCTATGGATAGCAAAGTATATATAGATCTCTCTTTTTACAACGAACTTCAAAACCGTTTTTCTGCTCCCGGCGACTTTGCTATGGCATACGTTGTTGCACATGAAGTAGGTCATCATGTGCAGCATTTGCTGGGCATATCCGACAAAGTCCACCGGTTAAAACAACAGGTAAGTAAGGAAGAAGCTAATGCCCTTTCTGTACGTCTGGAATTGCAAGCTGATTTTTTTGCCGGACTGTGGGCACACCATGCGCAGCGCATGAAAAATATATTGGAAGCTGGCGATATTGAAGAAGCGCTCAATGCCGCAAAT
>CALMWT010000148.1 GCA_937870855.1 uncultured Taibaiella sp. | reverse complement strand
GCCGCTGGCGTGCCTGGCGCATACTATCACTTTGCTGGCCGTAGCCCGATACAACACCCAGCACACCCACACACACAATCAACAATACGGCGACCCTTACGCCCAATCTTTTTATTTGAAACAGCACTCTATAATAACTGAATTAGGTAAAATTTATTATCCCTGCCACCCCATGCACATCCACACTGGCAATGCTTTCAAAAATAAGAAAAAATAATAGCCCCCTACAGTGTGCATCAAGCTTTTAACGATATTGGAGAGAGATTTTTTTTGCTCCTGTACCCAATAACCTTTCAGGTTGCCCAAGGACTCCTTTTACTTTCCCCTTTCCCCTTTTCCCTTTTTCCTTTTCCCTTTTCCATTAGTTTTGCGGCACTTTTACCTTAGTAATATTTTTATGCAAACAATATTGGTAGCAGGTGCGGGTAAATCGTCAACCTATCTTATTCATTACTTATTATCTCATGCTGCGCGGTACAATTGGCGTGTGGTGGTAGCAGACGGCAGCGCGGAGGCTATAGCAGAAAAGACGAAAGGCAGCCCTTATGCCGTAGCCGCTGCAATAGATATAACGAGCGGGGCAGAGCGGCGCAGGCTGGTAAAAGAGGCAGATATGGTAGTGAGCCTGATGCCGCCACACTTGCATGTGCTGCTGGCAAAAGATTGCCTGGATGAGGGGAAGCATCTTATAACCTCGTCCTACGCATCGCCCGAAATGAAGGAGATGGACGAGGCGGCGCGACGGGCTGATTTGATGTTTATGTGCGAGATGGGGCTGGACCCCGGTATAGATCACATGACGGCAAGCCATATAGTGCATAGTATAGGGCGGGTGGCATCGAGTATCACCTCCTTCAGGTCGTACTGTGGTGGGCTTATAGCGCCGGAAAGTGATGATAATCCCTGGCATTATAAATTTAGCTGGAACCCGAAGAATATAGTGACGGCTGGTGTGGATGGTGCAAAATATCTGGAGAATGGGAGGCATGTGGAGGTAAGGTATGAAGAGCTGTTTGCAAATAATAAGAAGATACAAGTGGATGGATTGGGTGAGCTTGCCTATTACGCCAACAGAGATTCGCTGCGCTACCTCGATATTTATGATGTGCCGGAGATAGAAACGTTTTTGAGGGCAACACTGCGCCATCCTGATTTTTGCAAGGGGTGGAATGCACTGGTGCAATTGGGGTTGACGAATGAACAGGATAATATCGGTGACAGCAAAACAGTGGCTGAGTGGCTAAGTAGAAAGGCTGGGTATGAAAACAACGGATCGCTAAAGGAGCATGTAGCAAATAAATTGGGAACAGGTGCTAAGGATAAGGTGATACGTATGCTGGAGTGGCTGGGATTGTTTGAAGAGGAGCGTATTGCAAATCAACCGCAAAGCTCGGCATCGTTACTTCTCGGTTTGCTATCGGCAAAATGGGAAATGAAACCCACAGACAAAGACATGGTAGTAATGCAACACGAAGTAGAATACCTGCACCGCAACCGAAAAATAAATCTTACCAGCACTATGGTGTTGAAAGGCGATAACCGCGAATATTCTGCAATGGCAAAAACGGTGGGTCTTCCTATGGGTGTACTTGCCAGAATGGTAATGAACAAGAAAATTACATTGCCTAAAGGAGTATTGATACCCAATATGCCTGCTGTGTATAAACCGGTAATGACAGAACTGCATCATCACGGAATTAACTTTGCAGAAAAGGTGGTGTAGCAATCGGAGTGAGTACACTGTAAAGTGCAAGGGTTTCATTCCTGCCGACTAAAAAATTTTAAGCTACATTTGTCCGCACTTTTAGCACATTTTAACACAACAAAATCTTTTTCGTTTTATGGCATACGATGTAATCGTAATTGGAAGTGGCCCCGGCGGTTACGTGGCGGCGATCCGTGCATCACAATTAGGTTTCAAAACAGCAATCGTGGAGCGTGATAACCTCGGTGGTATCTGTCTCAACTGGGGTTGTATTCCTACCAAAGCCTTGCTAAAAAGCGCACAGGTAATGGAGTACATCAACCACTCTAAGGATTATGGTGTGGAAGTAAGCGGTGCAAAAGCCGATTTCGGTGCAATGGTGAAAAGAAGCCGTGGTGTGGCCGATAAGATGAGCAAAGGGATTCAATTCCTGATGCGCAAGAATAAGATTGAAGTGATCAATGGTTTTGGGAAACTGAATAATAAAAAAGAAGTAGAAGTAACTGGTGCTGATGGAAAAACAACCGCGCATCAGGCAAAGCACATTATCCTTGCTACAGGTGGTCGGGCACGTCAACTCCCCAATCTTCCTATTGATGGTAAAAAAGTAATTGGCTACCGCGAAGCAATGGCATTACCACAGCAACCAAAATCTATGATTGTTGTAGGAAGTGGCGCTATTGGTGTTGAGTTTGCGTATTTCTACCACAGCATTGGTACCAAGGTGACGATAGTAGAATTCATGCCGCGTATAGTGCCTGTAGAAGATGAAGACATTTCTAAAGAATTGGAAAAGATCTACAAGAAAAAAGGCATTGAGATAATGACCAACGCTTCTGTAGAGAAAGTGGAAGGAAGTGGTAATGGTGTAAAAGCAACCGTGAAAACACAAACCGGTGAAATAACGCTTGAAGCAGATGTAGTATTAAGTGCTGTAGGCGTTGTAGCCAACATTGAGAATATTGGTTTGGAAGCACTTGGCGTAAAAACCGACAAAGGAAAAATAGCTACCGATCAATATTATAAGACCAATATAGACGGGGTTTATGCTATTGGCGATGCAACTGCCGGACAAGCCCTCGCACACGTAGCCTCTAAAGAAGCTGTGATATGCGTAGAAGCTATTGCTAATAAAGAAGGTATGCATCATCACAATCCAGAACCACTTGATTATGGAAATGTGCCGGGTTGTACTTATTGCTCCCCCGAAATTGCCTCTGTAGGAATGACGGAAAAACAAGCAAAGGAAGCAGGTTACGAAGTGAAAGTTGGCAAGTTCCCGTTCTCAGCATCGGGCAAGGCAAGTGCAGCCGGAGCTATGGAAGGCTTTGTGAAAGTGATCTTTGATGCGAAATATGGCGAATGGCTGGGTACGCACATGATTGGTGCTAACGTAACCGAGATTATTGCACAAACCGTTACCGCCCGCAAACTTGAAACCACATGGCAGGAAGTATTGGACAGTATACACCCGCACCCAACCATGAGTGAAAGCGTGAAAGATGCCATAGAAGTAGCACTGGGTGAAGCAATACACTTGTAATTGAGAATTGAAAATGTTGAATAAAAAATGAAAGCTGCCGAAAGGTGGCTTTTGTTTTTTGTATTGAACAGGAAACAGCGACAAGGCATCAGCCCAGCGTTGTTTGTCATCTTTGGGAGCAGCCCAATTTTTTCGCTGAAGATAAGCCCTGAAAGGGCGAAATTTACTAACGATGGGTGCAGCCCATCGGTATGAATGTGTTTTTAAAAAGCGAAAATTTGGGATGCACCCGTCATCTTTTCCAACCGCTTCCTGTTCGACAAATCTTCTTAAATTCGTTCTCATGCAAGTACAAGTAGATATCGGTTTTGACCAATTGGTTCAAATAGCTAAACGGCTTCCGGCGACCCAATGGACAAAACTTAAAAAAGAGGTGGAAGGAACAACGCAGCCATCAGACAAAGAGCGGGAGGAATTTAGAAAAATCTTGTTAAGTGGTCCAACCTTTTCAAAAAAGCAACTGGAAGATATTGCAGAGACTCGCAAAAAGATTGATGAATGGGTGATAAAATAGTATTAGCTGACACGACCGTTCTAATTGACTTTTTCCGAAAAGCTGACAAGGCAAACTCTAAGCTCATAACGCTTTTTGACCAAGGTTATGACTTTTCCATTTCAGCAATTACGCACTATGAGATATATTCAGGAGCAACATCAGCTCAATTACAATTTTGGGAAAGCGTGTTAGCCCGGACAAAAGTGCTTCCTTTTGACCAGACGATTTCAAAAGCTGCTGTTGAAATAAATGCGCTATCGAAAAGAAAGCGTAAACAGATTGGTATAGCTGACCTTTTCATTGCAGCTACTGCAATCAAAAACAACATGCCTTTAGCAACTTTGAACCGGAAGCACTTTGATCGAATTGACGGACTTTCCCTTTTAGACTAATTTCCAACCAACGCTTTTCTTCAAAATAGTCGGCTATAGATGCACCGAATATAAACCTCGTAAAATGATGTTGATTGAGAAATTGCCCACCATTTTAGCTAAGATTTAAGGAGCTTTTTCCCTTCACCTCTTTCCCTTACTTTTGCCCAATTTTGTTCTTATGCCTGCTACACAACATCAACACGCTCCCGCCTGGCTTTTACTTGAAGACGGTACTCTTTTCAAAGGAAAATCTTTTGGTGCAAAAGGAACAAGTGGCGGAGAAATTTGCTTTAACACAGGCATGACGGGATATCAGGAGGTTTTTACAGATCCTTCTTACTTCGGCCAGGTGCTTATCATGAACACCGCTTACATCGGAAATTACGGAGTGAAGAAAGACGATGTTGAGTCTTCTACTGTAAAAATAAAGGCATTGGTATGTAAGAATATTTCCGAACGCTACAGCCGTATGACTGCAACTGAAAGCCTGGAAGAATATCTCATTGCAAACAATATTGTGGCGATTTATGATGTAGATACACGATCGCTGGTGCAGCACATTCGCAGCAAAGGCGCAATGAATGGTATCGTTACCACCGAGCTAATGGAAGAGCAGGCACTGAAAAGCCAACTGGAAAATGTGCCGGATATGCAAGGGCTTGATCTTTCTTCCGAAGTGTCAACAAAAGAGGCATACACGGTAGGTAGTGAGGATGCGAAATATAGAATAGCGGTGTTGGATTTTGGGGTGAAGCAAAGTATGTTGCGTTTCCTTTCTGGCAAGAACGCATTTCTAAAAGTATTTCCTGCACGAACCAACTTTAAAACCATAATGGAGTTTCAGCCGCATGGGGTTTTTGTTTCTAATGGACCTGGCGATCCCGCCTCAATGGATTATGCTGTTGATACAATCAAAGAAGTGCTGAAGGAAGAAAAGCCTTTGTTTGGAATCTGTCTCGGACACCAATTGTTAGCGCGCGCTAATGATCTTCCAACATTCAAAATGCATCACGGCCATCGCGGACTAAACCATCCTGTAAAAAATTTGCTTACCGGAAAATCTGAAATTACTACGCAAAATCATGGCTTTGGGGTAGATGTCGCAGCGGCACAAAAGGCAGAGCATGTAGAGGTAACACACATCAACCTGAATGACGGTTCGATAGAAGGGATTCGGATAAAAAACAAGCCTGCATTTTCTGTTCAATACCATCCTGAAAGCACTCCTGGTCCACACGACTCAAGGTATTTATTCGATGATTTTATTCATTTGATAGAACAAAGTTTATAGAACGAAGATGTTGATCATGATTTAATCTGATGGATTCATAACAATCATGATGATCAGTGTTCCCTTATATTTATCGCACGTAACTCCTTTTTTACTCATCATTAATTCATGGAAAAGATTCTCATTGTAGGCGCTTGTGGACAAATAGGTGTAGAGCTGACATTGGCACTTCGCAAGCTCTACGGAAATAATAATGTGGTTGCTTCCGATATTCGTGAAGAGCATAGTTTGCTGAAAGGAACAGGTCTGTACCTCACGCTCAATGCCATGGACGCAGAGGCGATTCTTCAAACCATACGGAAGGAGAAAATCACGCAAATCTATCTGCTCGCAGCATTGCTTTCTGCAACAGGCGAAAAAGATCCGAAACGCGCATGGGACATCAATATGCAAAGCCTTTTGCAGGTTCTGGAACTGGGTGTGCAGGAAAAGCTGACAAAAATTTATTGGCCAAGTTCTATTGCTGTTTTCGGACACACAACACCAAAACTAAATACCCCACAACAGACCATTGTTGAACCTAAAACTGTTTACGGTATCAGCAAATATGCTGGCGAACTTTGGTGTCAATATTATAATCAGCGCTGGGGATTGGATGTTCGCAGCCTTCGCTACCCGGGGTTAATTAGTTGGAAGTCGGAGCCAGGAGGTGGAACTACAGATTATGCAGTTGAAATTTATCATCGAGCGTTGCAACAGGGGAAGTACACAAGTTTTCTCGATAAGGGAACTTACCTCCCAATGATGTACATGGATGATGCGATTCGCGGAACGATAGAATTGATGGAAGCGCCTGCCGAAAAAATAAAAACAAGAATGGCTTACAATATTGGCGCTATGAGTTTTGCACCAGAAGAAATTGCGGCATCCATTCAAAAGCATATTCCGGAATTTGAGTTAGACTATGCACCCGATTTTCGTCAGCAAATAGCCAATGGTTGGCCGCAATGCATTGATGATGCCGCTGCCCGTCAAGACTGGGGTTGGAAGCATGAGTTTGACCTTGAAAAAATGACCGGTGAAATGCTGAAAAATCTTAGTAAGTCAGCAAGCAATCTTTAGGTTAAAAATTGGGTTGAGTTTGCAACAGGCTCGCAGTATTGGCTAAGGACTATTCCATTTTTTGCTGCGGCTTTTCATTGTTATTCGTCAGTAGCATGTAAACAGAAATTACCATCCAGCCAATCCAAAAGAGATATGCACCAATATGAAAGCGTTCTCCCAACCAACGATGTGAGGTGGTGTTCCTGAAGTCGTCGTAAGTGAGATACAACCCAACTAAAGCGGCAACTAACGCGAAGAGGTGAACGACTTTTGCAATGCTATTCGTAGCCCTCCGCTGCACGAAAGATTGTACCGCATACAGAAATATCAATACGGCAAACACAAGCAACGCGCCTTTCCACCAAACTTTTAGAAATTGATATTGCTGATAAAAAAGGGACATCCCTAATCTTCCAATCCAGGATGCTTTCGAAAGCATGTATCCGCAAATCACAGAAAGTATTGCAAGAAATAGCGTAAGGGAGGCTTGTCTTCTCATGTTGTAAAGAAAAGAAAAATCCTTTCTGCAGTTATATTGGCAGCTTATATTCGGGAAAGCGAATACATCTTAGCCCTGAAAGGGCGAAATACATCAGCGAGGGGTGAAGCCTATCGGGCGAATGTCCACGGAGTTTCTTCTGCTTTTTACAAATTAGGCTCACCCTAATGTGCATATATCAACTACGTGAGAATGAGCGAGTAAGCTAAAATGTTGGAACGATTGTTTTATCACTAACCGGCTTACAGAGAGAAAATTCAACAAATCAATAAGGAGTTCTCGAAGACGTGGAAATTTCCACAGTTCAAAAAAAGTATTTTTTGCTAATAACTATTGTCCACAAAGCAAATCAGCCACACGTATGAACACTGAAAACGGTACATCTAATAATACTCCAAATGGTTCAGCGGCAATTGACCTTCCTGAACTGGAGGTGTTACCGAAACCCAAATCCCCAAAGCGGGGAAAGTCAAAATCCACAGACATCTCCGTTGCGCAAACTAATGACACCAAACCAACGGAAGAACTTTACAAGGAGCTATTGAATGTTCTTACTGAGGTGAGAAGCGGAAACTTCAGTGTGCGGATGCCTATTGATCAGGTAGGCATTAGCGGAAAAATTTGCGATACGCTCAATGAGATCATCACGCTCAATGAGAAGATGACGCATGAGTTTACTCGCGCTAGTAATGTAATCGGCAAGCAAGGAAAACTTAACCATCGTATTGATATTCCTTACGCGCGCGGAGCGTGGAATACGGGAATTGATTCGCTCAACACACTCATCTCCGATCTCGTGCATCCAACTATTGAGATAGCTGGTGTAATCAGTTCGGTTGCGAAAGGAAATCTTTCCCAGCAAATGCCAATGCAGATTGGCGATCACGTGTTACAAGGTGAATTTGCGCGTATTGCCAAGGAAGTGAACGACATGGTGAAGCAGTTGAACCTCTTCTCTATGGAGGTGACGCGTGTGGCGCTGGAAGTAGGAACGGAAGGAAAACTTGGTGGTCAGGCGAAAGTAAAAGGCGTTGGTGGTGTATGGAAAGATTTGACGGATTCTGTAAACCAAATGGCATCGAACCTTACCGGTCAGGTGCGCAATATTGCGGAGGTAACTACAGCCGTGGCGCGTGGTGATCTTTCTAGGAAAATTACGGTGGATGTACGTGGTGAAATTCTTGAGTTGAAAAACACGATCAATACGATGGTGGATCAGCTTAATTCGTTTTCATCGGAGGTAACTCGTGTGGCGCTGGAAGTAGGTACGGAAGGAAAGCTTGGCGGACAGGCGCAGGTAAAAGGCGTGGGT
>CALMWT010000147.1 GCA_937870855.1 uncultured Taibaiella sp. | reverse complement strand
ACATTCCTACAAAAGAAATGGATTGGTATTTGGATACGCGCAGATTTGGCAGTGTACCCCATGCAGGCTTTGGGCTTGGCTTTGAGCGCATGGTTTTATTCGTTACCGGCATGACCAACATCCGCGATGTGATACCATTTCCGCGCACACCGAAGAATGCGGAGTTTTAAGTGGGTTCATTTTTGAAGCTGTTAATTATAGATACACAAACATTGGCACGATAAGTTTCGGAATAATTTTGTTGTACATTTAATAATAAAACTTCTCATAATGGACGGGTTACTAAATTTTAAACTGGAGCTTACAGGAATCATCGTTCCGGATGAAAAGACTGGACAATATTCAGCCTTCTTTGCTGAATTTCCGGAAGCTATTGCTTGTGGTTCTTCTATGGAAGACGCACAACAAAATCTAATGACTCTTTTTCAGGTAATGTTGCAGGATAGAAAAGAAGACGTAATTAAGAATCACATGGATCATGTGAACTATATTACTAAACCAGTAAACATGGTTGTTGCATGACAAGAGAGGACTTGGTAGAATGGCTGAAAGCTTATGAATGCAAGCAGGAGCCAATCGAAGGCATCAATGTTACAGCAAGGCAAATCAAGTTTGTAAATGAAAAGAATGGGCGATACGCCTATATTGACCTTCCGATAGATGATAGGCAAGTTCCCGATTACATAGTGATGCACATTTGCGGTCTTTTAGGAATTGAGTATCCAGACTGTGTTAAACATGAAGAACCACGATTCAACCATTTAAAAGATAAATACCGAAGAAAATAATTTTTACTGTTTGTAGAGGGAAGCTGCTTGTTATTCAGGCTGCTTTTATTATTTTAATCCGGCATACAAGCAATATGAACTGGCTTAAATCCTATTTCTCTTATCCTTCTGCCGAGCGAAAAGGCATTGCAGCATTGCTCATTATTGCTTTGATATTGCTGATTGTTTATGCAACCATGCCCTACTTTATTTCTGCTCCTTCATTACAAACTGACCCCGAACTTGTCGCCGCATTCAACAAATACAAACAAGAACATTCAACCGGAAATGCTTACGATGCCTATGCCACTAACAACGAATTTTCAGGAGAACTTTTTCTCTTTGATCCAAATACTTTGGACAGTGCAGGATTTATCCGCTTAGGACTGCGACCGAAGACTACACACATGCTTCTTAACTGGCGCAGAAAAGGAAAAACTTTTTATAAGAAAGAAGACCTGAAACCGCTCTACACTTTGAAAGATGAAGAATACAATCGGATTGAACCTTACATCAACATTTCATCGGTTGCAAACCGACCTAATGCTTATACATCCTTTACCACACACGCACCACTACCCGACCATATAGACCTCAACGCTACAGACTCTGCAACCATTGTGCGATTGAATGGTATTGGTCCTACACTTGCACATAAGATTATTCAAAAAAGAAAAGCACTTGGTGGATTTGTAAATCATCAGCAGCTCAACGAGATTTATAAATTTCCTGATACTACTTTCAAAATGCTGCGAGAAAGATTGATCATTGACCAAAGAGCTGTAAAGAAATTCAGGCTCAACAGCACTGTGTTTGAAGAACTGAAATCGCATCCCTACATCGGTGAAAAAATAGCACACAACATTATTATTTTCAGAGAAGGTTTAAAGCGCTACGACAATATTGAACAATTGCGGCAGGTTCCGTTGATGAATGAAGAAATTTATCGTAAAATTGCGCCCTACTTCGTACTTGATTAAATGTCTTTATGGATTTCAATTACACTGATACACAACTGGAAATAACTGCAATGATTCGGGATTTTGGGAACAAGAATATTCGTCCGCAAATGATGGAATGGGACGAAGAGCAAAAATTTCCTGTGGAGCTGTTTCATAAACTTGGGGAGCTGGGATTAATGGGAGTTTTGGTTCCTACAGAATATGGAGGATCGGGCTTAGGCTATTTCGAGTATGTAACTGTAGTAAGTGAAATTGCGAAAGTTTGCGGTTCAATCGGGCTTTCAGTTGCTGCTCATAATTCGCTTTGTACCGGGCATATTTTGTATTTCGGAAGCGTGGAGCAAAAGAAAAAATACTTACCAAAGCTTGCCTCTGGCGAATGGATCGGCGCGTGGGGATTGACCGAAGCAAACACAGGAAGCGATGCGGGAAATATGCGCTGCACTGCTACCCGCGATGGCGATGATTGGATATTGAACGGCACAAAGAATTGGATTACGCACGGTATCAGCGGGAATGTTGCAGTGGTGCTGGCAAGAACAGGAGAACCGCGTGCAAAAAATAATTCTACAGCTTTCATTATTGAACGTGGCACACCGGGCTTTTCCGCAGGAAAGAAAGAAAACAAACTGGGAATGCGTGCTTCTGAAACCGCTGAACTTGTTTTTGACAATTGTCGGATTTCGGATGCTCAGCGCATGGGCGAAGTGGGCGATGGTTTTAAACAGGCAATGAAGGTGTTGGATGGCGGAAGAATTTCTATTGCTGCACTTTCGTTGGGCATTGCTAAAGGTGCATACGAAGCTTCTTTGAAATACGCTAAAGAACGTCATCAGTTCGATCAACCAATTGCAAATTTTCAGGCAATAGCTTTCAAACTTGCAGACATGGCAACGAAGATCGAAGTATCTGAAATGCTGATTTACCAGGCTGCTGATAAAAAGAACCGCAATGAGCCAATGACCAAAGAATCTGCGATGGCAAAATATTACGCATCGGAAGTAGCTGTTCAAAATTCAACGGAGGCGGTTCAGATATTTGGCGGGTATGGATATACCAAAGATTTTCCTGTTGAAAAATATTACCGCGACAGCAAGCTTTGCACCATAGGCGAAGGCACAAGTGAGATACAAAAACTAGTGATTTCCAGAGATATTCTAAAATGAGAAAAGCCCTCGAACGGAGGGCTTTTCTCATTTTAAGGTTTAGGTTGTTTTATTTACGAGTATATACCAACCAAACCTTGCTTCCCATCCACGTTGCATCGTTATTCAAAAGATAAAAGCTTCTGTTATCCTGTGCATGAAACTTTGCATTGTATGACATATTATCCTCCATGTGAATCATCAGCATTTGGTCGCGCTCGTTGGTAGTCCAATGAAAATTAGCGTTTAAGCTGAAAGTCTGGTTCAGATCAAATTTTCCATAGCCCGTACCATCCCCATTAAAAACTGTAGACACACCGCCAGAATCAGGAATGTTCCTCATTTCTTCTGCCTCCATTATTTCGTTGTTATTGGCATCCGTACCTACCTGTACCAAATGCCAGCTACCCTGTAGATAATTGTGCATTGAGTTGTTGTTGCTTTTTTTGCAGGAGAACATAAAAAAGGTTGCACACACAAAAAGAATTGCTTTTGATTTCATAAAACTGGAATAGAATTTTGTTGAACAATAGTACGCAAAATCGCAGTTTAATAAAACAATCCACGCAAGGATATTCACTTTGCAATTAAAGATTCTGAGCGTTCTGTAGGTCTGGTATAAAAAGACAAGTCCCGCTATTTGAGCGGGACCTGTCTTTAAAACCTTATAAGTAATATCTTACTTCTTAGCTGTTGTAGCGCGACGTGTAGTCTTTGGCTCTTCAGTTGTTTCTTCTTCGTTACCAAGCTCCATCATTTTTTCCATTTGGCGCACTTGCTTTTTCAATTCGTAGATGGTTTTGTAAAGCTCGTCCATTTCGCTGCGTGTAGCTACAGGCACACCTACCATAAACTTCTCCATTTGCATTTCCACATCTTTCTTCAGCTTTATTTGCATAGCGCTTACTTCTGCCATCAATTGGCTGTACTCATCGCTTTCAAACAATGAAACGAAAGTTTTATCGCTGATGTTCATCCACTCCTGAAACAAAGCCATCATGCTGTTGATCTCCTCTCCGCTTTGGATTTTGCCCATTACATTCTCGGCAAGTTTATCCATCACTTTACTACCCTGTGTGTACATCATGTATTGCAACTCAGCATTCTTAATGTTGTAAACAGCCATGCGGTTAGCAATGTCCTGCCATTCAACCATAGATTTTGTGTGCTGGTTTGTTGCAAACATTTTTGTAAAAGGAGCAGCAGCTTCGTTCACTGTATTATACATCTGGTTGTAGCCGTTCATCATGTTACCAAACATAGAAGAGGCATCCATAGCAGGCATCATATTGCCCATCATGCTACGCATTTGCTGATAGCCCTGCGTACCCATATTGCTAAACTGCTTCATGCCGTCCTGCATCATGGTAGTCATTTGCTGCATGTAGTTGCGGCTGCTTTCAGGCATAAAACCAAGATACTTATCCATCAGATCTTTGTACGCAATAGGGTTCATCCATTGCTTGTACATATCCATGTTGAAAGTCTTATCCTGAATGCTCTTCCACATCGGCGTCCACATTTCGTAGAACTTAGTGAAACTTTCTGTAGCGTTGATCATGCTTTTGTAAGCGTCCTGCGCTGTGCCGTTCTGCATGTTTTCCTGCATCTTGCTCCAGTTGCTGTTCAGGATTTCCTGATACTGGTTGTAAAGACTCGTCCAGTTTTCAGTTGATTTCTTATAAGCATCCATGTTAAACATGCTGTTCCATTGCTGCATCATGTTCATCCATTGGTTGGTGTTGTTGATACCGCTCATCATGGTGTTCATGTTGTTTTGCATGTTTTGCCACATTTGCATTGGGTTCATGTTAGCAGCATTATTGTTGGCAGTAGCATTCTGGAAATAGTTTGTGTTCATTTCCCACATTTGCTTTGCCCAATTTGCTTGCTGATTGTACCAGTTTTGGTAAAACTCACTCATCTGGTTCATGTTGTTCTGCATGTTACCGGTCATGTTTGCAGTTTTTTCAGTGGTATTGCTTAAAATGCTCTTTTGATTATCCAACCAGTTTTTGTACCACTCTGTTCCTTTCTGCACTGTCTCATTTACAATGGTGTTACCGTTTGTAAATTTCTTCGCATTTTCCACAATAGTATCTGCTGCTTGTTTTTGAGCATCTACTATGCTGTTTACGAAATTGGTGTTGTCTTGGTTAGCCATTTGACTTGTTTTTTTATTTTTAAAATTTCGGATTACTGTATTATACTTGCAAAAGGAGATCAATAATGTTAACTGAGTATTTCCTGCGGAATAAATAATTATCGTCTTTAAAAATCCTGATCCTCTCTTTTCGCTCCTTCCTTTTGGCGGCGCAAAGGTAGGGGTTTCTCATTAAACAATTGTAAAATCTTTAGGTTTTTTTGATCCAGGTATTAACCGGCTGGGTAACACCATTTTATTTTCAGCAAATAGATTTTTGTATGCCCTCGGTCATTGTCGGCGCAGGCAACGACTTGGGCAGTGTTTCCTGCTGCTTCGATCACTTCTACAGATTCTATTTTATCAAGTATTGCTTTGCTATCGCGCTGAAGCATAGCGATGTGTTTCACCTTTTTTTCCGCAATATTGAATATGCCGATAAAACTACCTAACACCGGACCATCGGTGTACCAGTTTGGTGTGTCCTCAATAGAGGCGCAGAAAAGAACATTGCCATTGTCGTCAAGTTTACAAGCTCCGGAAAGCCTTGCGGTATGTCCACGATATTGCGGTAGTTGCAGCACATAATGACTTGCTTTCGGTAAAGTGCCGTCCTGAATAAATTTTATAAACTCCTTCCATGCTATGGTAACGACTGCATTATTTCCCCTGTTCAATAGCACAAGACTACCATTGTAAGTAAGTGCTCCTTCAATATTCCATTCCTTTTTGCCAAGTTTTAATTGTTGTTGCAATGAGCTGTAAAATTCACCCAACGATATTATGTGTTGTTGCTTTAGATCATCAACATCGGTCATCAACATCGAATCTCTCGCTGGAGATTTACTTCCAGAACCAAAAGCGAATAAGTATTCTTTGTCCTCAATATTACCTGTGGTTGCACATTCAAAATCAGGCTTTGACGTTTTGGATATCCTGTAAACATCCGAAGCATAACCTTTCAGGGGAATTGCTTCATACAAAAAATCTTTTAAGGACATTTTATAGATGAAAGGTGCATCGTCGGAAATTATCAGGAGTTGTTTCTGATGATATACTACACCTGAACCGGACGGAATACTATCAAAGAGTTTTTCCTCCACAATGTTTATGGTAAATGTCTGAGGCGAACGACAACAGTAAAATACAAGTACAGCGAATAACAACCATATAGTCAGCTTCATACAGGCTTTCACAATAAGAACATACCACTCACATTTTTGCATCACATTTGATGATATCTTAGTACACGAAACATCTACTTTATGAGTGTACAGCAATTTAGCGCTATGGATAGAACCACCATCAACTGGGCTAGCGGCACCAGCACGGAGTTATTTATTCACCCCGCCAAGGCAAGCTTCGCCGAACGCAACTTCCAGTTTCGCATCAGCACCGCCACAGTAGAAGCCGAGGAATCCACTTTTACTTTTTTTGAAGGTGTTACCCGCCATCTGATGATACTGAAAGGAAATCTTGAACTTATACATGAGGGACACTATACCAAACACCTCAAACCTTACGAACAAGATATCTTCTCTGGAGAATGGAAAACGCGCAGCAAAGGAAAGGTTACAGATTTCAACCTGATGCTTAAAGAAGGTGCAACTGGTTTGCTCAGGCACCAACGACTCGATGGTAACACGAGCGTAAAACTTACTGCTTCTACAGACTATTATTTCATCTATCTCACGTCGGGATTAATAACATTTCAAGACGGCAAATTAGCCAATGCAGGAGACTTCCTTTATCTCAAGAAAGATTCCGAACTCATTCTTTACGCAAAGCGGGCAAGCGACTTAGTATTGATTGAAGTGAGTTGCTCAAAATAATATTAAAGATGGCTTCTCAACACGCAACCTTTTTCACTCTTTCACACCTCCCCCAGCCCCAACTCCCTCAAATATCCATTATGCTTTTCCCTCGCTTCGCTAATCTTCAGTTCAATATCGGCAAGCTTCTAATGCACGGCTGCCAAATCAATCTCTTCTTCACCAACAGCCGTACTTACATAGCGTGATATATTCAGGTTCCAGCCGTTTTGTTCGATCTCCTCCATCGGCACTTTGCGGGAATAGCGGTCTGCGTCCCTGCGGTGCTTGTAGGTGTCAATAATCTTTTCTATGTCGCGTTCGCGGAGGAAGTTTTGCCGCTTGCCTTTCTGGTAGTACTCTTCCGAGCTGGCATTGCATTTTTTACTTTCATAAAACCGGGGCATAATACCGATAGCATTCCTTGTTTTTTCGCAATTTTCATAGAATGCCTCCTGATTCCTGAGAATTATTTTCTAATTCGTTTGTATTCATTACACCTGTTTTCTATCTTTATTTCAGCTTAATGTAAGCTGGAATTTATTTTTCATTTCATCCTTCAACTTTTCTACAATGAAAAAGACCCTCCTGCTTGTTTGCGTACTCTGTTTTCTCCTCCCTTCTACAGCATTTTCGCAAACAGATTTTTCCATAAGAATTCTTGCCGGAGCGCGTGCCCCGTGGGGCGAAGTGCAACTTATCTCCATTGACGGCAAAGGCAACGGAAAGCATAAGCTTACAAACGGACGAACGGGTGATATTGACTCTACTTCGTTTTCAATTTCGAAAGATGAGCTGTCGAAATTGAGAGAAGCGCTGAACACGGTCAACTTTTTCAATCTTAATGAAGGTTACAATACTCAGTCTGTAGATGGAAGTGCAATGAGTGTGTCGGCCACAATGGCGGGCAAAAGCAAGGAAGTAACATGGTTTAATGTTCAAAATAAGGAAACGACTATTTTAAAAGACAGACTCAACGGCATATTGAAGAAGAAAGGGATAACCATCAGGTACTAAATACTTTTTTCAATGAAACATATCGTTAGGCTCCTTTTGCTGCTTGCATGCAGCATATCCTCCACAGTCTTTGCGTACGAGCAGCAAGGCACTACCATAAAAAAAGATAGTTGCAATCTTGTCGTCACTATTCAATTAGGAATAGAAACGGATACCGCGACAGATATTGCCATGATTCAAAACGCACTGAACGATTGCTTTTCCATTACCTGCGACTTGCCTTGCGAAGACCGTACTGTGGCGAAATGCAATATAAAATGGAAGATAGTAGTGTTAAACTGGAAAGATATCCGGGGTTCCGACCGCACCAAATTTCACCACATAACTATGTTGCCCGGCGCAGGCACTTCTTATGTTGATAAGCTAGGCACACCCAATGGCAATTCAGTTTCAGGTAAGTGGCACCGACATGA
>CALMWT010000146.1 GCA_937870855.1 uncultured Taibaiella sp. | reverse complement strand
GATTCATTTTAGGATGAACGGCACCCACAATATGTACTTCCGTGACGGGTTGGCCTTCATATTTCCGCACTATGTCGAGCATTTGTTCCTGGGTCAATTCCCACCCGTCATCGCGATGTTTGTATTGGCGGGAATACGAACAAAAATTGCAGGTGAACACGCAAACATTTGTAGGCTCAATATGAAAATTTCGGTTGAAATAAACCTTATTACCGTGCAATTCCTGTCGGATATGATTGGCAAGTGCGCCAAGAAACCCAAGCTCACCTTTTTCAAAAAGCAAAACGCCATCCTCTTCGGTAAGGCGCTCATGGCTTTGTACTTTTTCTGCTATCGCAAAAAGATTTTTATCTAAACTTGATTGCTTTAAAACTTCTGAAAGATTGAAACTTGTGCCGGTCATTGTAAAACTATTTTCCTCGTAACTATTCCGGTGCCAAAGGTACATTGAACCATGTACACTCCCCTGCTCATGCCGCTCAAATCGAGATCATAATTTGTGATGGTGGAATTGTGAGGTTGAAGAGCATAAACGGTTTGACCTACTGCATTCAAAACAATTACTTGTTTCAGATCACTGGCTTTTGATAAACCTAAAGTAAACTTTCCGGTAGAAGGATTTGGGAAAATATTCAGTTGGTGTTCAAGATCAATATCCAAAACAGAAGTTGGCCAGTCGAGTATGTCGGGGTGTTCGGTAATAGATTTCAGAATGCCGGTGGTAAGTTTGCTTTGAACGAAATTGGCTTGTCCCTGGGTGAACATGTACATAGCAGTATCATCGGTATAGTCCATAAAATTCATAAACATCACTCCCGGAAAAATAGGACTGCAAGCATCTGTTCTGGGAAAAGTCGGAGAACCAAATACGTTATCTGCCTGAGGTGGTGTGTCGGCTATCAGATCATCTACATCGCCGTTGCCCGGGCACGAAGCATTGTTTCCAAAAGTATGTTCCAATTCAAAATAGTGTGCAACTTCATGGGTGGCAGTTCGCCCTCTGTCATTGGTGCTGGGAGAGAAAAAATTAATCGTGGTTGCACGTCTTCCAAATGCACCATAATCAATTACGACACCCAAATCAGAAATGGTGTATTGCTGCGGAAAGCTTAAAAAGCTAGGAGGCACACAATATCCAAGAATTCCACCACTACCGGTAATGTTTACAATCCAAATATTAAGATACTGGTTTGGATCCCAGGCATCCAATCCACCTGAAGAAACATATTTTGGGGTATTTCCATTGTCTGCAAAAGCACTGAAACCCGCTAAAGTAGTGGTCTTAATTTCTACTCCGCTTGTGCTGCCACCGGTAGGAGTTCGGTGTGCAAGACCAAACGAAATATCGAGACTACCTTGCAAAGGAGCAAAAGCTGATGGCGCTTTTATTCTATCATTATTTGCTTTGTTGAAGTCTTCGTTGAGTACATTGATCTGATCAATTGCCCGCTGAAGAATAGTACCCGTTCCACCGAGTTGTGTGATTTCACTTTGGGTGAGAATTACATGGAAGACCACCGGAATTTTTACCTGAGCAGTAGTTTTAAACTTTGCTGTTTTAGCAAATACTTCTGCCTGATTTTTACTGTGCGCTCTGTAATGATTTCGTAACGCTGTGTTTTCTGGATGCTTGTCAATAATATTTTGCAACAGCGTTTGGGTTGCACATTTTTCTTGTGCCTGCGATTGAATCGCCCAAATCATTCCACACAAAGACAGCAGCATCCATTTTTTCATGAAGAGAAACTATAGCAGTGAGTATTACTTTCCTTTTCGATTGTTGATCTCATCCCTTATTGTAATGGCACGCACATAATCTTCCTGATCGAGCACCTGTTGCAATAAAGTATTAAGTTCTTCAAGCGAAAGTTTTTTCAAATCTTTATCGCTCGTCACTTTTCGTGCCGGGGCTTTCGTTGTGCCCTCGGGTGTTTCAGTTGCAGCAGCAGCACCTTCCGGCTGATCGAGATAAAGACCTGCCGCTTCTAAAATGTTTTCAAAAGTATAAATGCGGCAACTTGCGCGAACGGCAAGTGCAAGTGCATCTGAAGTTCTGGAATCAATTTCTATGCTTTCTCCATCAAGCCCCTGGCAAAGTAATTTTGCAAAAAATATTCCTTCTTCCAGTTTATAGATTACTACCTCGAGCAGGTCTATGCCAAACGTTGACATGAAGTTTGCAAAAAGATCGTGTGTAAGAGGGCGTGTTGGTTGCATCCGTTCCAACGCCACTGCTATTGCCTGTGCTTCAAAGCCTCCAATTACTATCGGTAAGCGTCTTAATCCGTTTACTTCCCCTAAAACAACAGCATAAGAATGAGTCTGTGTAATACTATGAGATAACGCTACAATTTCCAGTTCTATTTTTTTCATTATTGTGGTCGCCTTTCAACAAAGTAAGTCGTGCAAGGTACTGATTTTTCGGTTTAGAATTTAGTCGTCAAAAGAGCGTTGGAGCTTCATTTTCGTCTGTACCTTTTTCATTTTCTACCTTCAACACTACCTCTTTAAGATCGTTGCTTGCAATACGTGTGCCAACGGTTTTCCAACCGGTAACATCTATTTTTTCGTGCAGCGCTACTTCCTGTTCTACCAGATCAGATTTCTTCTTACCACTTCTCATCAACACAACCGGTTCAGCATGGGTAGTAACAAGTTCCAAGTAATTTCCCTCCCCTTCTTTAATGAACAAATATTTGTTCTTAAAAGACTGAGATTCTATTAAAAAACGCTTTGCATTGAAATTGCCAGACTTCGCATCGAAGTAAATTGCGGTAACTACTTTTTCGGGATGAAATTTCTCGATCAACGCAAGGGAATCTTTTTCAAAACGATTGCTCAATTCAAAATCTGTGAGTTCGTAAGTTCCGTCTTTATAAAATGCTATGATCTTCGCACCTTCCTCAAATCTTCCGAGGAAAATACCATTACCCTCTTTATTCAATCTTCCGAAAGTATCGTCGTACCATATCTTTTGTGCGGATAATGTAGAGCGTCCTTTTTCTTTTAGCCGAATGCTTTTTATGGGATATTTAGTAACGATATTGCCCTGCGCACTGCGTCCTTTTATTTCCAATTCTTCGAAATAATAATCGAATACTTTATTGCGCGCTTTCGCAATAGGGTTCAGCGTAATGGTAATCACTTCTGCTTCGCCATTTGCATTTGCACTGAAATACACAAGTTTGCTTTTCGGATTTCCTTTTGTAAGATCATATTCTTTGTCTCGTGTAATGCCGGTAACGTTGAAACGCTTTGCAAAATAGTTGTACGATTTACTGTCCCAATAGATCATATTGTAAGTCATGCGCTCATCGTTCTTTTGAAAAACGGCAAGATATTCTATGTCTTTTCCTACAAAGTTTTTCTCTGCAACTTTGGTCACAATCATCTTTCCGTCTTTTCGGAAAACAATGATGTTATCGAGGTCAGAACAATCAAATGCAAATTCATCCTTCTTCAACGAAGTGCCAATAAACCCTTCCTTATAATTCACATAAAGTTTTGTGTTGGCAATAGCTACATGCGACACCTGTATGGTTTCAAACGGACGAATTTCTGTTTTTCGCTCTCTGCCTTTTCCATACTTTTTTAGCAAACCTTCATAGTATCTGATCGCATAATCATTCAGATGCTCGATGTTGAATTCCACTGCTGCAATTTCAGCTTCTACACCTTTTATATGTTCATCTGCCTTGAAGGAATCGAATTTTGAAATACGCTTAATTCGAATTTCTGTAAGCCTTGCAATGTCTTCTCTCGTTACCTCTCTGCGTAGATTTTTGATATACGGTTTTAGCCCTTTTTCTATGGCATTCAATACACCTTCCCAGGTTGTTTCCTCTTCTATGTCGCGGTAAATGCGTTTTTCAATAAATATTTTTTCAAGCGAAGAATAATGCCAGTCGTCTGCAAGCTCACCAAGTTTTATCTCCAGTTCTTTTAGCAATAAAGCTTTCGTGTGCTGAACGGAATGCCGCAACAAATCGCTTGCGGTAATAAAATGTGGCTTGTCGTGAATAATTACACAGGCGTTGGGCGATATAGAAATTTCACAATCAGTAAAAGCATACAGCGCATCTATTGTCTGATCGGTAGAAACGCCAGGCGCTAACTGAATGAGCAACTCCACATCTTTTGCTGTGTTGTCAACTACACTTTTTATTTTGATCTTTCCGTTCTCATTTGCTTTAAGAATACTATCTACAAGTTGCGAAGTAGTAATGCCATAAGGCACGTCTTTGATGGCGATTGCCTTTTTGTCTATTTCTTCGATTCTTGCGCGTACTCGTAGTCTGCCACCTCGCGCTCCGTCGTTGTAATTGCTTACATCTATCATCCCGGCCGTATTGAAATCGGGATACAGTTCAAACTTTCGACCTTTCAAATGTTTGATTGCAGCATCAAGTATTTCGCAAAAATTATGGGGTAATATTTTGGTGGAAAGTCCTACGGCAATTCCTTCTGCTCCTTGTGCCAGCAACAAAGGAAATTTCATTGGAAGCGTTACCGGTTCATTCTTTCTTCCGTCGTAGCTAAGTTGCCAGTTTGTAGTCTTCGCATTGAATGCTACTTCGAGCGCAAACTTTGAAGGTCGCGCTTCAATATAACGAGCGGCAGCAGCAGGATCGCCGGTACGCACATCGCCCCAATTGCCTTGTGTTTCTATCAGCAAATCTCGCTGACCAATATTTACAATTGCATCGCTTATGGAAGCATCGCCATGCGGATGGTATTGCATGGTTTGCCCAATGATGTTTGCCACTTTGTTGAAACGCCCATCATCCATTTCCTTCATTGCATGAAGAATACGGCGCTGTACGGGTTTAAGTCCATCTTCTATAGCAGGCACTGCACGCTCCAATATCACGTAGCTGGCATAATCCAGAAACCAGCTTTTGTACATATCATTTATATGAACTGTACTTTGCTCACTATGCTCATTCTGTTGTTCCATCTCCAGTTCTTATTTGCTGCAAGGATATTAAATCTGTCGGAGAAAAGAAAAGATGCCTCCATCACCTTCCCTGAAAAATCTGGTAGCTACCACGGTATTCAAACCCTATTTGCTACGCCTCGGAATACACTTCCTCCAAATGAGCTTTACTTAGATTCGGATTTGCTCTTTCGGCTTCTTCTATCGGACCGAACTGTGAAAGATTTTCGCCTGCATTTTTACGAACCACTGTAGTATGTTCGTAGTGTACGGAAGGTTTACCATCAGAAGTTAAAACAGTCCAACCGTCTTCAAGCGTATAGACTTTGTGCGTACCAAGATTTATCATTGGTTCAATGGCTAAAACCATTCCTTCTTTCAATCTTTTGCCATCGCCGCGACGACCGTAGTTGGGCACTTGCGGATCTTCATGCAACTTCTTTCCTACGCCATGTCCTACCAATTCACGCACTACGCCATAGCCATGAATCTTGTTTGTATAATTTTCTACGGTAAAGGAAATATCACCTACACGATTATTCTCTTTCGCAGCAGCCACAGCTTTTGCAAGTGACTCTTTTGTTACTCGCATTAGTTTTGAAATCGCCTCACTTACTTCGCCAATAGCAAATGTGTAAGCGTGATCCCCATGATAACCATCGCGATAAAAACCGCAATCTATAGTGATGAGATCCCCTTCTTTCAATTCGTATTGATTGGGAAAACCATGCACAACCACATCGTTCACGGAAATACAAAGCGATGCGGGAAAAGGATTATTCTTCGGTCCATAACCTTTGAAGGAGGGAATACCTCCATTGTCGCGAATAAACTCTTCTGCCATTTTATCTATGGAAAGTGTAGTGATACCCGGTCTTAGCATTCTGGCTACTTCCGTGAGTGTAGCTGTAACCATAAGTGCATTCTTCCTGATTATCTCTATTTCGTCTTTTGTTCTGATGTGAATCATCTTGGTTGGTGTTGATGGTTGTTAGTTGTTAGTTGAGGGTGGATAGCTGAGGGTGGAGAATTGATAGAGGGTTGATGAAGATATAGGTTCTTAAATGTAAAAAGTAGAAAGCCGTTACGACTTTCTACTTACGACTTATGATTTTGGACTTAGCAATTTATTGTACAGGAGCCGCTGGCTGACGACCAGAAATACGACCTGTCTTCATAAGACCATCGTACTGGCGCATAAGCAAATGACTTTCTATTTGTTGTAAAGTATCGAGTATTACACCTACACCTATCAGCATGGAAGTCCCACCAAAAAACGTAGAGAAACCACTTGTTACTCCAAACAAAGCTGCGATACCGGGAAGAATACCTGCAATGGCGAGGAAAACAGCGCCCGGCAAGGGAATACGATCCATAATTGTAGCAATGTAATTGGCAGTTGGTTCGCCGGGTTTTATGCCGGGAATGAAACTGTTATTACGCTTCAGGTTATCTGCCATTTCGGTAGGATTGAAGATCAACGCCGTATAGAAATAGGTGAATGCAATAACGAGCACCGCGTAAATAAGGTTGTACCACAACGATGTAGGATCGGACATAGCACGAACGAAACCTTGCGCTTCTTCACTCTCTGCAAAACCTGCAATAGTAGCCGGAATGAAAAGAATTGCCTGGGCAAAGATGATGGGCATTACACCGGCAGAATTTACTTTCAAAGGAATGAAATCGCGTGAGCCACTTACCGGACTTGAAGCGTTTGAAGAACCAATGATACGACGTGCGAAATTCAAAGGTATTTTACGAACTCCTTGTGTAAGAAGAATCAAACCAACAATAACAGCAATGAACACAGCAAGCTCAATAAGGAAAATCAAAAGACCGCCGCCACCGCCGAGGTTTCTTGCATCGAATTCCTGAATAAGTGAGTGTGGCAAACGGGCAATGATACCTACCATGATGAGGAGTGATACTCCGTTACCAATTCCTTTGTCTGTGATTTTTTCACCCATCCACATTACGAATAGCGTACCTGCAGTTAATACAGTAACGGTGGAAAGCCAAAACAAAAATGCAGGATACTCGGGTACTACTGCCCCACCCGTTTGTGTGCGGAGATAAGCTACATAAGCACTTGCCTGAAACAGTGTAACAAGTACCGTAAGATACCTAGTGTATTGATTTACTTTACGACGACCACTTTCTTCTTTCTGAAGTTTAGCCACTTGCGGAACTACAATACCTGCAAGCTGCATGAAGATAGACGCGGAGATATAAGGCATTACACCCAATGCAAAAATAGAGGCTCGATTGAACGCACCACCGGCAAATGCATTTAGAATACCAAGCAGCCCACCCTGATCGCCATCTAACGTAAGCATTACAGGATTAATGCCGGGCAGAGTAATGTAACAGCCGATGCGGTAAACTAAAATGAGCGTTAATGTGAACAGGATACGCTTGCGGAGCTCTTCAATACTCCAGATATTCTTCAGCGTTTCAATAAGTTTCTTCACTGTGAACTGTTAGTTAATCAAAAAAATGAATTGCGAATAAACGATAAAAGACACACTTATCCAAATGCGTCTTTTACTATAAGATAAGTTAAACCAGCTCTACAGTTCCGCCTGCTGCTTCGATAGCTTCTTTAGCTTTCGCACTTACAGCATTCACTTTGAAAGTCATTTTGGCTTTCAATTCTCCGTTGCCAAGAATTTTCACTACATCTGTACGGTTAATCAATCCGTTGATGTAAAGATTATCAGGAGTAAATTCTGTGATGTTGTATTTTTCAATAAGAAAATCAAGCTGACCCAGGTTGAACACTTTATTTTCAATACGGTTTAGGCTCTTGAAGCCGCGCTTAGGCATCCGACGTTGAATAGGCATCTGACCACCTTCGTGTCCTTTTTTAGATTGATAACCGGTACGTGATTGCTGACCTTTGTTACCTTTTCCGGCAGTGGTACCACCACCACCTTCACCACGACCTACACGCTTTCTTGATTGAGTAGCACCTTGTGCTGGCTTGAGATTATGCAGTTGCATTTTTACAGTTTTTAGACTTGCGCGGAACTATCTTTTTTAACCGCTCGCAAATTTGATTTTACAATTGTTGGGTCTTAAATATCATCCAAAACTCAACATTCAACATTAAGCATTTACTTGCTCAACTTTCACTAAGTGATTTACAGCATTCACCATACCGAGAATTTGCGGTGTGGCTTCAACTTCTACCGAAGCATGAAGCTTGCGCAAACCAAGAGCCTTTAGCGTACGCTTCTGACGCTCAGGACGGTCTATACCGCTTTTTACTTGTGTTACTTTTATCTTAGACATGATAATTAAAAATTAAAAAGTCAAAATCAAATGAAGTCAGCCAAACGACAAAAATCAATTTCTTTCGACTTTTGACTTTTGACTTTCGACTTCTTACCCGTTAAACACCTTCTTGAGGCTGATGTTTCTTTGTTTAGCCACCGCTATTGGTTCACGAAGCAATGCAAGAGCATTGAAAGTTGCTTTCACCACATTGTGCGGATTTGCAGAACCCTGAGATTTTGCGAGAATGTCCGTGTAGCCAGCAGCTTCAAGAATAGAACGCATGCTACCACCGGCAAGTACACCTGTACCAAGTGCAGCAGGCTTAATCATTACTTTAGCAGCGCCTTCTTTTGCAAGCTGATCGTGAGGAATAGTACCGTTCATCATTGGTACTTTGATGAGGTTTTTCTTAGCATCATCAATACCTTTTGTAATTGCTTCCTGCACTTCCTTGGCCTTACCGAGGCCATGACCTACTACACCATTGCCATTACCCACAACTACCAATGCAGAAAAGCTGAACGCACGACCACCCTTTGTAGTTTTCACCACACGGTTGATAGACACAACCTTCTCATGCAAATCAAGGTCTCCGGCTTTTACGCGATTTAAATTTTTAGTCGCCATTATTTTTAATTTGATGATGTGCTGATTAGCTAATTTGCTAATGCACTCATTTTGATTATTCTGTTTTTATTTTTTGTCAATTAGCAAATTAGCACATTGGCTAATCAGCAAATTAAAAATTAAGTCCTCCTTCACGAGCGCCATCAGCCACAGCCTTTACACGACCATGATACAGATAACCACCGCGATCAAAAACGCAAGTTTCGATACCAAGATCTTTGGCTTTTTGTGCAATAGCACGACCCACCATCATTGATTTCTCCACCTTGTTACCGCTTTGGGCAGTAATGTCCTTTGTGCGGGAACTTGCAGCTGCCAGAGTAGTACCTGTTGCATCATCTATCAGCTGACAATAGATGTCTTTGTTACTACGGAAAACAGAAAGACGAGGCTTTTGAGCTACCCCTTTTACTTTCTTACGAACGCGCCAGCGAAGTTTCTGACGGCGAACAACTTTTTGGTCAAGTGACATTTTATTTTCTGTTTTTACGGGCTTCTCACCATATAGGCAAGAGCTACCGATGATTAATTATGAACTTTTCTCACTGGCAAAGCCAGTAATGTTGAATGTTGAACTTTAAATGTGAGCAAACTCAGCATTCAAAATTCAACACTCAAAACCTACTATTTACCAGCAGCTTTACCAGCTTTGCGGCGTACCACTTCATCAGAGTAGCGAACACCTTTTCCTTTGTAAGGCTCTGGCTTACGCAAGCTGCGGATTTTTGCTGCTACTTGTCCAAGCAATTGCTTATCTATAGACTCAAGAATAATTCTTGGGTTTTGACCTTTTTCAGCGATTGCAGATACTTTAATTTCTTTAGGAACTTCGAAAATAATGTTGTGTGAAAAACCTAAAGCCATATCTACTTGCTGCCCGGTAACCGCGGCACGATAACCCACACCTACCAATTCAAGTTCTTTTTTGAAACCGTTGGTCACACCACTTACCATGTTTGCAACCAAAGAGCGGTATAAACCATGTAGTGCACGATGACGTATTTGATCTGTAGGACGGGAGATTGTGATTTCATTGTTGGCAACTTCTACCTTGATATCACGATCAAGTGTTTCCTTCAATTCTCCTTTTGGACCTTTTACTGTTACTTCATTTGTTGGGCTAACAGAAACTGTTACACCACTTGAAACTGCAATTGTTTTCTTACCGATACGAGACATTGTCTGTAATATTTTTTGAGGTTAAATCCTTCCGACCGGTCAGCCTGGTAAGAGGCATCAGCTTAATGTATCTGAAGGATAATTTGATAATTAGTTGATTTGGTTATTTGATAATGAAGAACCAATTATCAAATTGGCACATTATCAAATCATCAAATTAATACACTACACAAAGCACTTCGCCACCTACGTTGCCTGCGCGCGCTTCTTTGTCTGTCATTACACCTTTAGAAGTGGAAACGATAGCAATACCGAGACCGTTCTGTACGCGACGGATTTCAGCCGGCTTTGCATACTGACGAAGACCTGGGCGACTTACACGCTCAAGAGCGCGAATAGCAGGCTCTTTTGAAACAGCATCGTATTTCAATGCAATTTTGATAAGCCCTTGTTTATTGTCATCTTCAAACTTATACTTCAGAATATAACCTTTATCGTAAAGGATTTCAGTCATACGCTTCTTCAAGTTGGAAGCAGGGATTTCCACAATACGGTGACGCGCCATTTGTGCGTTACGGATACGAGTCAGGAAATCTGCAATTGGATCTGTTACCATTTTTTGAATTCTGTTTGTAAAAAAATTTGTCAGTGGTTTCTAAACTTATTAACCGGTAACTTTTTAACCGATGAATTTTTTAGACCTAATAACGTTAATAATTACCAGCTAGCTTTACGAACTCCTGGTATTTTGCCATCCAGTGCCATGTCGCGAAAAACGTTACGACAGATACCGAAGTGACGCAGATATCCACGTGGACGACCGGTAAGCTGACAGCGGTTCTTCAGACGTACAGGAGATGCATTTTTTGGAAGTTTATCCAAAGCAGCATAATCGCCTGCAGCCTTCAGTGCAGCACGCCTTTCAGCGAACTTTGCTACCATTTTCTCGCGTTTGCGTTGGCGGGCTTTTACTGATTCTCTTGCCATTTTTTTCTTTTAAATTCCAATTAGTAAAACTCCAAAATCCAAATCTCATGATTTGGAATCTGGAATTTGTGATTTATTGATTTTCCTTTTTAGCGTTTTTGAAAGGCATTCCAAGTTCTTTCAGAAGTTCGTAAGCCTCTTCGTTGGTTTTTGCAGTAGTCACAAAAGTGATGTCCATGCCGCTGATACGATTTACCTTGTCAATATCTATTTCAGGGAAAATGATCTGCTCGGTCACACCCATTGTATAGTTACCCCGACCGTCAAAAGACTTCTCGTTAATTCCTTTAAAGTCGCGAACACGCGGAAGTGAAACTGCAATAAAACGATCTAAAAACTCGTACATATTTGAGCCACGCAAAGTAACGCGAACTCCAATAGGCATGTTCTTTCTAAGTTTAAAGTTAGAAATGTCCTTTTTAGACATGGTTGGTATTGCCTTCTGACCGGTTACTAAAGTCATTTCTTTAGCAGCATCATCAATAAGCTTCTTGTCAGAAACAGAACCTTTAACACCCTGATTCAAACAGATTTTTACTAAGCGAGGGCATTGCATTACAGTTGTGTAGCCAAACTTTTTCATTAAAGCAGGTACTACTTCTTCTCTGTATTTCTTTTGAACGCGCGGCTTGTATGTAGTTGAAGTTGCCATTATTTGATTTCCTCCCCTGATTTTTTAGAAACACGAACAAAATTTCCGTCTTTACGCTCACGCTTAACCCGGGCAGGCGCTTTCGTTTTCGCATCCCACAGCATTACATTAGAGATGTGGATGGAAGCCTCTTCCTGCACAATACCACCTTGTGGGTTCTGCGCATTGGGCTTCAGGTGTTTGGTCACCATATTCACACCCTCTACCAGCACGCGGCTTTTTTGAGGATATACAGCCAATACCTTCTTAGGATTGCTGCGATCTTTGTTTGCACCAGTAATCACGACTACATTGTCGCCTTTCCTGATATTGAATTTTGGTTGAAATCTCTGTTTCATTTTGAAACTTTCTATTTTAATGGTCGGAGGGATGGAGCATCCTTCGTAAGCCATTGATTAAAAAATTACCGGCTATTTTAGAAATCGGAGTGCGAAGGTAAAACAATAATCTAATTGAAAAGGAAAAATGGAAAAAATATTTTTGGGGAATGACGGGGATTCACCCGACTCATCTTCTTAATAGTGTAGGTTCTTTCAAGCGTAGGCAACAATGAGAGAAGGGTTGGTGAAAAAAGTCTACGCTGTGGTGAGATGGACAACAGGCTTACTGAGTGATTTCAATTGCAACTCCAATTCACCACTTGAATTGCAATACCCCACCACCAGTTCATTGGCCAATTCCAGCATAAACTTGTTGCGTATTGCTGCTGTTCTTTTACTTACTCTGCGAGTTGTATCCTCAAACGGAGTAATCACAAGCAACCTCCCCGCTTCTATTGCTTCCTTCCACCCTTCATCCCATTGCTGCTTCATACCTCGCGCAAGGACAACAATGATGGGTTGACTACCTTTAAATAAATAATGAAACACATCCTTCTCGATCTGTGAATGAAAGCCGGATACCACACACCGACCAGCTTCGCGCATAGCTATAGCCCAGTCGTAGCAGGGAATTACTGCCGCGGCTGGCAGGCTGCGACTGCATAGGAACGCTATTTTGTTAAGCTTCAGTAGCTCTGTATTGCCGATGGTGTTTTTTATCTCCGCCATATCACCTTCTCAAATAGTATTTAGAGAACAGTTTCTTGTGCTTGTTTATAGCATTTTTGAGCTAACACGTAAACTCGAGGAGCAACAACAATCGCAGTTCGGGCAATGAGCACTCGCCCGGAAAAACCAACCTTTTGGGCAATCTTTTTTTGCTCCTTTACTGGCAGTTCCTCCAGATTACCGTGATCAGTCGCCCACCGAAGTGAAAAATGCCAGAAATTCCAAAGCATAGGTGTATGTACTACATGACACACTGCTTTAAATGACGAATCCCCTTTCTGATAGGCAACTGCCTGTCCGTCTAAGTAACCTATTTGGACATACCAGGCACCTCTGTCTTCGTTTCTAACAAAGTCAACTCCAAACATAGGCACGCCTACCGATTCGTTCGGGGCACAGTAGCTTGCGTACTTCCCTTTCCCCTTGGCAGTAAGCTCTAGATAAATATCGTCCCTTTCAAAAACGCCGTGTAGGCTTGTGGACAAGTCCGATATATGTTCGCGTGGGCTGCATATGTGTTCAACACGAATCTGCTCAAGCTCCTCGTCCCATATTTCACTGAGGTTGGAGGTAGCCGTATGTCGGATCAAGAAATACTCCCGTAGGTCGCAATCAATAAGCTTATAGCTGCTTTGTGGTAAGAGCCTAAGAGGATACTCCATGAGCAATTAAATCACATCAGAGGATTGAATAGTTTGCAGCATTTGGAGCCCGACTGATGCCAAACTTCCGCTATAGTTCAGCAAAGGCTCGTCTTTGCAGTAAATACTTACCAGCGCCTCGTCAAGGTCGTTATCCTCCAGCAGACAATGCTGTAGATATAATCGCAGATCGTCCTTAATGATCGTGTAAAACAATTCCCCTTCGTACGTTATTTCAAGACCTGCAACACCAGGCTTAAAATCCATCACTACTTTAATAGAACGCATCGCCTTATCTTCAATATCACTTTTCGAATACCCAACAAAAAGATCAGACTTCCTTTGAAATGCCTCACGAAACAATCTGTGCAAACGAATAAACAAGCGCACATTTTCGAAACTATACCCTGCATATTGTTCTGCACCGAACACCGGCTTTGTCATCTCACCGGTATTAGAATGCCATATAGGAATGGACGCAGCAGAAGTAGCCGTTCTAAGAGCGTAGTTAGCCGCACGATTCACTCTGTGATCTGCAATACGATTTTTCAGGTTTTTTTCAATTACCGCCATAGTTAGTATTCAGGTTGCAATGAATGCAAAAACTCTTCCCGCAACATGCCAAAATACACCTCTTTTTCCTTTTGATGAATATCTTCCAATTCCTTTAACAGCTCTTCAACAGAGTTAATCTCTACCCCCTCTGCTATTATATCCACATCTATAATGGATGAGACCTGTCCGCTCGTCGCATTCATATTGTTGCTTAAATTCAAGATGGCCTTCCTATCCCTAAGTTCAAACTCACTTCTGAATGCAAAAGCCTTGCTCTTTACTTCCGGCAAACCAAAACTAAACTCAAGCTTCACACAGTCTTTCAACTGCTTGCCTGCAAACTCACTTATGTATCTGATGCCTGCGCGGCTGAAATGAGCGATATACCCCGTGTTAAACAGTAACATCAGGGCTTTCGAGATTTCAGGTTGATATGCCGCCCATCCAATGTACTTGCCAACGCAGTTGAACACAAACGAATTCGGCGAGAGTTTCAAAGAAATCTTGTCGTTGTAAAGAATGTTCACTCCACCAAAGTCTATATTGATTCCTGAAGGTAAGCCCCGCGTCAGTTGTTGCAATTGTCCAAGATCAAGAGGCTTGTTGGTGTAGGTATAACTGTCATCAAACGCCTGAAAGAACAGTCCCACAAGAATTTCCTGCGGCAGATCAGATTCATACCTGATCTCAACAACCGATTCGCGAATAGCTTCATCATTTACTTTCTTGGGAAGTTGCATTGCTCGTGTGCAGGAGTTAGGATGGTGAAACTAAGGAATTTCAAATTATATAGCTACCGGGGCAATTCCGTAGGGCGGAAACGTGCGACTATTCCGTCACCTTGCGCTATTGAAGTATAACCTTGCTGTTGAAGCATATTGCCTATAACATTTGTTGTGGGCGTATTTGGACCATCTGCAAAATTATAACCTGGAAATAACGCTTGGTTTCCACGTGCCCAGTCTTTGAAGGTTACAAAGCCCATCATGCCGTTGTTGTTGACGATTACATAGTAGTTCATTGGTATAGTGTTTTAAAAAAAACGAATTGGAATTGCTCTATCATCTCAATTGCTTCAAATTCTTACTGCCATAATTGTATGTGAACACAAACGGCTGATCTATTTTTTCAATCGTTCCCAGAAATTTTGGCCACAGGTTAATAACTGTCCACGCAAAGTCATAGCGATTAAACGCCCGGTTTTTTGTTGGGCGAAATTTGAAGGCAAATACCCTAAAGCCATTTCTATAGTGATATTCGGTCACTTTGTCAATATCGGTAGCTTGGTGGTCGAACATAAACACCACATCGTGGTTCGAGCTTATGTCAGGAAAGGTCAGAGTGTGTATCACCTCAATTTCTTGGGAGTCGCGTAAGGATTCAATGAGCTTTAGCGCATCAGCAAGACTAGCAGGGTAGTTCTTCTCAATGTAAATCCTCACCATTTAATTCCAGTATTCGACAGCGATAGAGATTTCTTCTTCAGTCAATCCGTAGTCACGCATTAATCCGGGTACCGATTCTGGTCCTTTATAGAAGCCCGCAATAGTTTCAGCCCAGGCACCCTTCCCAGAAATGGTCGCTTTCCCGCCACCTTGTTTCGGATCAACAACGATAAGTCTTGAATTTTGATGTGGATAAAACCGTAGAACATGGCCATCGTCGCTAAAGTCCATGTTCCTGAAGAAATCTTGGATGAAGTCCATATTGAACTGACCTGAACGTCTGCCTTTACCGTCGAGTGTCACAGGCGGCTCCCCATCATTAAATTGGAAAACAAGATCCTGCCCTGTAATTTTCATCCGTTCTTTTACATTGTTGGTCGCAAAAGGATACATTTTTCCAGTCCTCCTTCCTAAGTCGTTGCGCGCTTTCCAGATATTCGTCAGTTGGAATTTTTCTTCTCTCAGGTGATTAATAACTACCAGTTCTACCAGTCCGTAAAAGCTTATGCACAGTTCTTTCTTAGCACCTTGCTGTACAAGAGAAATTCCCTCGTAATTAAGGTTCGAAAGTTCAGTGAACCATCGCTTCACCTTACTACGACTTATGCCGGTGATGTCCATCACGTCCTTGACAGTGTAGATACCCTCGTCATGTGCAAACTCTATCATTGTTGTAAAAGGTTGTGGAGTGAATGTTGTGGTAGATTTTATTTTGTTTGGACGTTGCATTGATTCTACATCATCTTGTTCCTCCTCTGCCGCACCGCTCAGCCCCATGCGGTACTTGATATCGTAGTTGATGATAAAATCCAGCTCCTCCTCTGTAAAACCATAGTGACCTGCCAGCACACGGTCTATTTCGTCTATGATGAGTTTGGATTTATTTGCCACATAAGTTTTTTGTTCAACTTCGCCCTGCGTTTTAGAATTTACAGTAGTTATCTCTGCATTTTCTTCTAACGACTTTGACAATTCTTTTCCAAGTGTCTTTAATGCAATCGATGT
>CALMWT010000145.1 GCA_937870855.1 uncultured Taibaiella sp. | reverse complement strand
GGTAACACTCGATGTTTCTGAAAAAGTAAATTTTTCGCGTCCCAGTATAGATGTTGCATTTGAGAGCGCAGCAGAAGTATTTCGGGAGCAATTGGTTGCTGTTTTGCTTTCCGGTGCTAATACCGATGGGGTAGAAGGGCTTTCATGGGTACGCAAGTTGGGAGGGCGCACACTGGTACAAGATCCTGCAACAGCAAGTGTTGACTATATGCCACAGTCTGCAATACAAGCCGGTGTGGCCGATGAAGTGCTGTCTCCTTCCGGGTTGCTCGACATTATCAATTCGTTATAGGTTTTCGGTTTGTTTGAAACAGTTTTTTAATCAGGTTTGCAATTAACGAAACTCAGTCTATTTTTGAATTGAAGTGATTTTTGAGTGTGAAAAATAATAATCAAATTCGGCTTGTATGAAAACCCTTAGACATTTCGCATGCATACAATTTATAGTTATGTTGTGCGCTCTTAATAGTTCGAAAGTTAAAGGACAAAGCTGGGAGGCACGAGGTTTTGATGATTTTGACTTTCAATTATCAAATTTTACGACTTCTCAAGCATCAATTCCCTCCATTAGCTTTACCCGATTGGCTTTAAATAATTCCGGCGTACCCTTTGTAATGACGAATGACCCATCCCAGAACTTCCGAACCATAGTCAAGAAGTTCACAGGCGACCAATGGTTGCCCGTTGGTGACTCGGTAGGAAATTCTTTTGTGGAAGGTGATATTTGTGTTGATACAGCAGGATTGCCATGTGTCGTGTTTCGCGACGGAGCAAATAGTCAGAAAATTACTGTGAAACAATTTGACGGTATTGGCTGGAATGTTGTAGGATCGACGGGCATTTCTGCCGGTCAAGCTTCTATTCCGTCAGTTGCTATTGATAAACTCAATCGTATTTACATTGCCTATAGGGATGCTTCCTATACAAACAAAGTAGTAGTAAAAATGTGGGATGGCAACACATGGTCTACCCTTGGGGCAGCAGGACTCTCAGTAGGAATGGCAAATAGTTTGTCCCTTTGTATTGATAAGAATAACACGCCTTATGTTGCGTATGGAGACCAAGCTTTCGGCAATGGGAAAGCTGTGGTGAAAAGATACCAAAACAATGTCTGGGATTCTGTGGGTGTCTCAGGTTTTTCATCCGGAGTTGTTAACATAGGTAATATTTCTGTTGACACGACAGGCAACGTGTACGTTCTATACAAAGATTTTGCCCTATCTAGCAAATTAAGTGTACAAAAATTTAATGGAGTTTCCTGGAGTTATTTAGGTGGTGCCGGCTTTACAAGTAATAACATAGTGAGTTATGACATGGGCATCACTTCCGGTGGCATACCTTATATCTTTTACCACGACCCCAACAGCGGTACGTATGGTTCTGTAAAGTATTTCAACGGTATATCATGGGATTATGTTGGAAATCTCGGCTTTACTGTTGGCACCCCAGCCTCTATGAATGTATCCATCAACTCTACTGGAGTAATGATGATTGCCTATTATGATGCTCTGTTAAAACGAAGGTTTGTTAAGCGTTTAAATCCACAGCATTATTTTTCAAATGTGGGAGTGGGATTTGCAGAAGGAAGAACTAATAGTTTGGACATGGCTCTTGACACTTCAGGCAGCCCCTATACCGTTTATGTAGACGGAGCGCATGGAGATAAGATTTCGGTAAGAGCTTATATAAACGGTGTGTGGCAGTATATTGGCAGTCCTGGTTTTTCTGGGACTAGTGTAAAAGGTGCTTCAATATTAGTATGCCCGAATAATGATGTGTATGTTTCATACATAGAAGTAGCTGGCGGAGACTCAGTTATTGTAAGAAAGCTTGTTAATTCAAGCTGGAGTTTTGTAGGTAAGATTGCATGTTCTGGTACATCGGTGAGCGACTTGCAATGTGACTCTCTTAATAATGTCTATTTGCATTATACATCTAACTCCCCTTTCCAAAACACCATTGCCAAGTTTAATGGTTCGTCATGGATCACGTTTTCTATTCCGCCTATATCAGGACCTACCTCTTGTAGTTTTGAAGTTAGCAAATCTGGTATAGTATACCTGGCTTATACTGATTTTGTATCAGGAATTACGGTGTTGAAGTGCGAGAATAACATGTGGAGTTCAGTAGGGAGTTCGTCAGGATTATCAGTTGCAAGTCAGCCTTTCGTTTATACCTTATGCCTCACCCAAAATGATACCCTTTTTCTGGCCTATGTTGAAACAGCCATGATATCTAACAACAATACACTAAAAGTTAAAAAATTCGATGGAAGCGGTTGGATAAACTATCTGAGCAATGTAGATACAGGAAATATCACTCAACTAAAACTTGTCTTTCAAAATAATGATCCAGTTCTCGCATATGCTAACGCTGACCGAGGGGTGGGTTTCTTTACTAAGAAAAATATTGCCGGTACTTCCATTTGGGACTTTCTAGGCAATGGGAGCATTTCAAGGAGGCAAGCTTTCGGAATAAACCTTGACGCGAGCAGGGACAGTATCTATGTGGTTTATAGTGATATTCAAGATGCCTTTGCGAAAGTCTTTAACTCCATAGCTACACCCCTTAGTATAAACAAAACGATTTTATATGTCTCCCAAGAAAACAACAAATGGCAACTTACCTGGAATGTGAACAGACCTGATAGGGTCAAGCATTTCGAAGTAGAAAAACTAACCTCAGGTTTTCAAAAAGTTGACTTGCTCTTGGCTAGCAATGCACAATCTACCTACGTGTATTCGAATGATCCTCTGATAGACAATAGTTATTATAGGATAAAAATAGTTTCCCTGAACGGGGTTTTTTCTTACTCGAACGTTGTTTTTACACGTTCTGAAATTCTACAGGACGTATTCTTATATCCAAATCCAACTTATGAAACTTTGAATCTAACTATTAAGAACTTCCCAACAGGAACGTCTGCATTATTAATTCACAATTCAGCAGGACAAATCTTGCGGAGTAGATATTATACCCACAAGGGTGCCTTGGAGAACATAGCATTGGATATTTCAGATTTGCAGCCTGGAATCTATCAACTTACTATTTCAAATCATTCTTTACAGAGGACGTTGAACTTTGTAAAAAAATAGTAATATGCTGTAAACGTCTGATCCTTTGAGTTACCTTTTTTAAAAATCCTGGATTGCCTTGTGCGATTACACGGCTGATTTTCACCATATTCCCCCGCCTTGGTTCGTGTCTCCCACGCACCATTCTGCGTTCTTTCCGTCTCCTCCCATCTGGCGCAAGCATGCAGCTTGGCTCCGAGCGTGGCGTGCTTGTGCCGTTCAATATGTTTGCTATAATCAGTCGCAAATACAGACACAAGAATAAAATGAAGGAGGCAGGTTTAGAAAAATAGGCACAAGCACGCCACCCGCAAGATCAGCGCTGCATGCTTGCGACAGTGGTGAGAACACCGCGCCTTCGCGTATACCCCAATAGTTACCTGCAACCATTCCCGAACAGGGTGCAAACATAGAACGAATTAAAAATACTAACAGACAAAAGCAACAAATGACAAAACTCAAAAATTCAATCCTCTCTTTACTGTTGGCATCAATATTTTTCACATCTTGTAACGGACAGACAAAATCAGAACAACCAACTAAAACGGTTGTCGAACAACAATCTTTTACAAGTAAAAATGCAAAGCTGACAAAAACGCAAGGCACAACTGAACATCAAAATGTTAATCGTAGCCTGCAAGATAAAGCAGGTAACCTTTGGTTTGGGACAACTGGCGAAGGTGTTTACCTATATGACGGAAAAGAATTTACTCAATTCACAGAAAAAGACGGATTAAGTAATAATTCTGTTTTTTCAATATTAGAAGACAGATTGGGGAATATTTGGTTTGGGACGGACGATGGCGTTAGTCGTTACGATGGAAAGACGATTTCAAAAATTTCATTCACAAATGGTTTTGGAACAACATTATCGCAATCACCCAGAAATTCAGTATGGAGTATGTTTCAAGACAAAAGAGGAATAATTTGGTTCGGAACATCACAAGACTTGTATTGCTATGACGGAAAATCATTTAGTCGCTTTTTAGACAAAACGAACATTAGCAACAATCAAAACCTTCAACTTAAATGGATACAATGCTTTTTAGAAGATAGTGACGGAACAATTTGGATAGGTTCCGGACCTATCGCAAATGAAGGAGTTATTCGTTTTGACGGAAAGTCTATAACAGCTTCCAAGCCCAATGGAGATGGTTGGATTAGGTATATATTAAAAGATAAAAACGGAATCATTTGGTTTGGTGGCAGAGGTAACGGAAACTTCATTTACAACGGAAAGGACTTTACGAATTTCACCGAAAAGGTTGGAATTGGCAATCCTGTTTTAGTAGATAAATCAGGTAATATTTGGTTCAGCGGCGAAGAAAAACCTTCTACAATAGAAAGCAATGGAGGAGTTTGGCGATACAATGGAAAAACCTTTAAAAATTATAATACCAATGACGGAATGAGTAAATATTTTGTTTTTAGTATGCTTGAAGACAAAGATGGAAACATTTGGATTGGAACACGAAACTGCGGACTGTATCGCTATAATGGACAAATATTTGAAGCATTTTCTGAGTAACCAATACGAATTGAAAGTATGGCAGCAGGTAACATCGGTAACCGTTGCACAACCCACCTCCAAAAACTTACCGAGTTCTATTAGCCGGTTTGCATTACCAAAAACTTTCGACCGTTTCCCCACCTTGGTTCGTGTCTCCCACGAACCATTCTCCGTACTTTCTTTCGCGCAGGGTTTCGTCCCGTAGGGACGAAATGTTTTTTTGCGTGAACATTATGCTACCGATATATTGCTCCTACGGAGCAAAACAAAACCTTTCGTTCTAATTTCTACCGATATATTGCTCCGTAGGAGCAAAAACTTTCCGGTGCAAACAACGATGGAGTAGAAGGGCTTTCATGGGTGCGAAAGTTTGGGGGGCGCACATTGGTACAAGATCCTGAAACTGCAAGTGTTGACTATATGCCTCGTGCTGCCGTGCAAGCCGGTGTGGCCGATGAAGTGCTGTCTCCTTCCGGGT
>CALMWT010000144.1 GCA_937870855.1 uncultured Taibaiella sp. | reverse complement strand
GCGACTCACTGCGCGTGGGGCCGACAAGATGCGATTAACAAAAGAAATAGAGCTAAGGCAGGAAGAAATTGCTAACAGACTTGAAGATATTTTGATCTCGTTGGAAGACTTGCCCTTCGAGCAAATAATAGGAAAAGAGCTTACCATAAAAGAACAAACCATTGGCCTTGCAGAAAGTTGCACGGGTGGCTACCTTGGCCATCGTTTTACCGATGTACTGGGTTCATCGCGATACTTTCAGGGTGGCATAATTTGTTATCAGTATGAAATAAAAGAACAGTTGCTTGGCGTAGATAAAGCATTGCTGGAAGAAAAAGGCGCAGTGTGCGAAGAGGTAGCACTGCAAATGGCACGCGGCGCTATGAAAGCCCTAAAAAGCGACTACGGATTTGGTATTACAGGCTTGCTAAGTGCAGGCGGAGACGACGACAAAACACCCGTAGGTACTGTGTGGATGGCAATCTGCGACAAGCACTCCCAAAAGGCAAAACAATTTCATTTTCCCTACGATAGAATTCGAAATAAAGAAGTAGCGGTCAATATGGCGCTGCTAATGATTTGGAAGTTTATAAAACATTTGTAGCAATGAGCAAGATTATCTTCCTGATTGGAATGTCAGGAGCAGGAAAAACAGAGTGGGGACAACAAATAGCCGAAACATACAACCTCCCCTTTTACGACATAGACCGATACCTCGAAGCCGAACACGAAAAAAACGTCACCCAGCTTTTCTCCCAGCACGGCGAGCCGGGCTTTCGCATACTCGAAGGCAATGCACTGCGTACCATTGTTCGTATTCAAGCTCCTCCCTTTATACTAAGCTGTGGCGGCGGCACACCCATCCTTTCCCAAAACCTCACCCTCATGAAGCAGCACGGCATACTCATTTACCTCAAAGCTACCATACCCACGCTGCTCCACAACCTTAAAGATTGCCTCAGCGCCCGCCCCATGCTTACCAACGGCATCATCAACCCCACACAAAAGCTTACCGAACTTTATGAAAAACGAAAAAAGATTTACGAAGAAGCACACTACACCTTCGATGTAGAAAACTTTTCGGTGCAAGACGTAGCCCACATAGTAGCCCAGGCGCAGTAGCTGGTAAATGTTCTCTTTTTCCCTCAATTCGATCGTAGGGAATTAGTTGACAAAGTCTAAAGCAAAGAAAAGAAGTATCTCCATCATACTAATTGCAAACACAATTACAGCATATGGACTGCCTGTACCATTTTTCAATGCCTTGCATTTGGTAAACAAAAGAGCAATAATGAGCGTTATGATTGATGCTGCACCGATGAGTGGAAGCAGTACAAATGAAAGCATTCCTGTTTCTCCACCTGACGTGTTTGCTAAATAAAGGAAAGTAAGCAAGACACAAACTACATTAAGAATTAGTATAGCTAAAAGCGCTTTCATTTCACGATAGAATTACGCCACTTATCTACTTAAATTAACGGTATTCATTCCGCATCCACGTACCTTACGCGTAGTCCTGCAAGCAGTAGCAATGATAATTAGGCAGGCTATGAAGAAGTAGGTGAATATTCGTTTCAATGACTATTCAATATTAATGGAATTCTTGGGCGCCACAACATGTCCCCCTCTTTGAGGGGGCGTGTGCAGGCCTTGTGCGTGAGCGGGGGAGGAATAAATTTGCAATATGCGCAACAACAACTACAACAAAAAGCTCCAACCCCTCACCCGCCAGCTTAGAACTCACGGTACGAAAGCAGAAGCGTGTTTGTGGAAATATGTGTTGCGTGCAGGAAGTATGAACGGTCATAGCTTCAAGCGCCAAAGGTCCATCTCAGGCTACATTGCAGACTTTTTTTGCGCAGACTTAAAGCTGATTATTGAAGTGGACGGCATTACCCACCTTGATGATGAAGCAATACAAAAGGATATGAAAAGAGATGCAGACTTAAAGACATTGGGTTACACAGTTTTAAGATTTACAAATCAGGAGGTACTCGAAAAAATTGGATGGGTAGGAAACACCATTGAGCAATGGATCGAAGAGCATAAGTAAAATCCTCCCCCGCTATCGCACACACCTACCGCACGCCCCCTCTATGAGGAGGGACATGTGTGCGTTTAATTATTTCACGACAAACTGAAAGCGTTCTTTGAAGTCCTCAAAGCAAGTTGGACAAACCCATCTATAATCATCTTCAGTAGTATAACCTTCGATCAAACTCTCAGGTTCTTCAGTTGAAAACTTAGTCCAGCAAAATTGACAATGATCGTGGTCGGTACTTGTCGTCCTGTCCGCGTATTTCTTAAACCGCAAAGTTTGGGAATTCATGTGTTCGTTTCCATCTAAGCGCCAATCATTTTCCATACTAAAGTCACTTTTGTTTAGAACGTCTCGTTTCGCACTACCAGCTACCGCTTGAGCCGCCGCCGCCGAAGCCGCCGCCGCCAAACCCACCGAAGCCGCCGCCGCCGCCAAATCCGCCGCCAGAGCTTCCTCCGCCCCAGCCGCCACCGCCGCCCATTCCGCGTCCCAGGCTGCTACCC
>CALMWT010000143.1 GCA_937870855.1 uncultured Taibaiella sp. | reverse complement strand
ATGTGCTGATGGTAACTTCTACGAAGAAAGAGGAGAAGTGACGCTGGTGAGGTAAACGAAAATATAAAGAGATAAGGGACAGGCAGCGCGAAAGTGCTGCTTGTTTGCTTTTGCAAGGACGCGTTCTTTGAAATTCTTTGGCAGCATTTTTTTATCGGTAAGAAAAGTCAATTATGAAACAGTATCAATCTGGCGCTCATTTGCCTCAACATACCCATGTTTTTCTTTTGGACGATGACGGTGTTTTTCCCAATAATGAACACCTGCCTGTGGTGATGTATGAACACGCTTTTCAGATAAGCAATGAAGAAGAAGCTGCAAACAGAATAGAAAAACTGCTTGAAGAAAATACATGGCATCATCCCTGGCGCAATGGCATCTTCGATTATCATCATTTTCATAGCACCGCACATGAAGTGCTTGTTTGCTATGCCGGCAATGCTAAGGTGTTGTTGGGGGGACCCAGTGGCGTACTCGTTGAGTTTAAGCAAGGCGATGCACTGATACTTCCAGCAGGTACCGCGCACAAATGTGAGCAGGCAACCGCAGATTTTAAATGTATTGGTGCTTATCCGCTTCATCAGCTATTTGACATTTGCTATGGCAAAACAGAGGAGCGGGCAAAGAACCGCGAAGATATTTTGAAAGTGCCGTTGCCGCTTGCCGATCCCATATATGGAACCGATGGACCTTTGGTCTTTCACTGGAATCTTGAAATTGCTAAACGTGCCTAAAAACTTTTTATGAAAAAATATCTTTTTTTCTTGCTTGCTCTGAATAGTTTCTATACCACAGTTGCTCAGGAATCGAGCGATCAAATGTTGGTAGGAGAACGTAGTTGGCGGGTGCCGCGTTTACCCGTAGAAAATGGTGAGATTACTTATACGGGTAAAGTTTTGCTTGAAGGCATGACCAAGGAAAGCCTTTACACCAAAGCCTATTACTGGCTGAAACATAATTTGCGTAGCGATGATATAGACATGCGTGTACACGATAAACGCACGGGACAAATAGCAGGCAAAGGAAAAATTATGTACACGCAGAACGTAACAGCTTCCAATGCAGCACAGGGAATTTATTTTGACTACGATATACGATTGGACGACGGTGGCTATACTTACAAACTCGATAACTTCAGGGGTATTGTGACCAGTGACCAGATGGATTACAGTGCAATGTACAGGGAAGAGCTAAATAAAGTGGATGGAGCAGGTAGATGGACCCATAAATACCGCTATGAAATGCTTTCAGACCTCAATTCTTTTGTTACGCTTTTTTTGCAAGGTTTAAAAGCAGAGCTTGCAAGATGATGTAAGGTTGTGCGTAATCAATATTTCTGCTGCGAGAAAAAACAATGGTTTGCATTTGTTCAAATAATTAACTTTGACTGACTAAAAAATCACACTTTTTTTATCGCAAGTTTTTTCCTTTTCGCAGAAAATTAGATGAATAATACATACACCGATCTCGTAAAACAGACGTTCGATTTCCCGCAAACAGAGTTTGATGTAAAAGAAAATTATCTCCACTTCAATGGGCTGGATTTAAAAAAACTAATTGATAAATATGGAACGCCTTTCAAGCTTACCTATTTGCCCAAGATTGGAATGCAGGTGGCAAAGGCGAAAAAAATGTTTGCAGATGCAATGAAGAAGCATCGCTATGAAGGGCAGTATTATTATTGTTATTGCACTAAGAGTTCGCATTTCTCTTTTATAGTGGAGGAAACGTTGAAACAGGATGTTCATATCGAAACCTCTTTTGCTTACGATATTGAAATCATCAAACAACTTTATAAGAAAAGGAAAGTAACCAAAGACACGTTTATTATTTGCAACGGATTTAAGACCAAAGCCTATACCCGCAATATTTCACAGCTAATCAACACTGGTTTTAAAAACGTAATTCCTGTACTCGACAACAAAAATGAATTTGAAGATTACAAGAAATCTATCAGAGCAAAAGACCCTGTAAAAATTGGTATCAGAATAGCGAGCGAAGAAGAGCCAACTTTCGATTTTTATACTTCGCGGTTGGGTATTCGCAGCAGAGATGTTCTGGAATTTTATGTTGATAAGATCAAAGGCAATGAACGCTTTCAGTTGAAGATGTTGCACTTTTTCATGAACAAAGGTATCAAAGACGATATCTACTACTGGAGCGAATTGAACAAGGTTGTGAATCTTTATTGCCAACTAAAAAAGATTTGCCCGGAGCTTGATGGTTTAAATATTGGGGGTGGTTTTCCTATCAAACATTCGCTGGCTTTTGACTACGACTATAATTACATGGTGAATGAGATCATCAGCAATATCAAGCAACTTTGCAAGAAAAACAAAGTCCCCGTACCTGATATTTATACTGAGTTTGGATCGTTTACAGTAGGAGAGAGTGGGGCGGTGATTTATAGCATTTTGGATGAAAAAATGCAGAACGACCGTGAGATATGGTATATGATTGACAGCTCTTTCATTACTACACTGCCAGATACCTGGGGCATTGGTGAAAAGTTTTTGCTATTGCCAATCAATAAATGGGAAAAGGAATATCAGGAAGTTCATCTCGGAGGATTGACCT
>CALMWT010000142.1 GCA_937870855.1 uncultured Taibaiella sp. | reverse complement strand
TGGGCGTTTACCAATACCTGATAAAAGTTGCATACCCCGATGGCTATATTGAAACTTACAAAGGAGATGTGAGTTTGATGAGATAGAATCTTTCTTTTGAACAATTAAAAATGGCTGGACGATTTGCGTTCAGCCATTTTTTTTCGTCTCTTCCGGGTCTTCGCCCTTCAGGATCGTTTAAGCAAGACCAGCAAGTTTGTAACACACCGATAATTCTTACGGCATTTCTGCACAAACGGTTAAGAAGAACGAAATCCTTAGAATAGAAACAGCGGGAGAAGGACAAAATAAAAAGGGTTTCAGACAAAAATCTGAAACCCTTGATAATCAAGTGGAAGCACACGGATTCGAACCGCGGACCCTCTGCTTGTAAGGCAGATGCTCTGAACCAGCTGAGCTATGCTTCCTTTTAAGAACTTAGATACTTACCGTATCGTTTTGGGATTGCAAAGATAGGCAGCGACCTCATTTCTCCAAACTCTTTTTGAAAAATTTCTTTCCTAATATAACCAGTCAATGAGGCACCACTACGCTTAATGCCATAGGCAGGATAAACCAACAAAATAAACTAATCAGCACCGCTGCAATCAGATTCATAACAAAGCCTGTCTTGGTCATGTGGATTAGCTTCAGTTTTCCGCTACCAAATACAATTGCATTGGGAGGCGTACCCATAGGAAGCATACCGGCGCAACTGGCACCAAGCGTCATGGCAATACCTAATTGAAGAGGGTTGGCATTTAGCGCTTCAGCAATGCCCGCTATCACTGGTGCAAATACAATTACCTGCGCCACATTGCTCATCACTTCACTAATGAAAATAGATAGCAGCGTAATCAATAATAACAATATAAAACCGCCCTCCGCAAAACCCGCTACCCAATTTCCCAAAGCTTGTATCAAACCTGCTTTTTCGAGTTGGGCAGCAAGAGATATACCGCCACCAAATAGCAGCAAAACACCCCACGCCATTTTATTTGTATCGCTCCACAACATCAGTGGCCCGCTTTTTCCTTCACTATGCATCCCAGACGGTATTACAAACAGTAAAAAAGCTCCAAAAACAGCTATCATTGAATCATCTAACTTATAGGACTGCTGCGATCGATTGAGTACATCTTTAATGATCCACAGAAAAGCGGTTAGCAGAAAAATAGCCAAAACACGCTTTTCAGCAATAGATAGCTTCCCCATTTTTCTCAGCTCTGAAACAATCAAATTTTTCGTGGATTCTTTATCTTTTATACCGCTTGGGTAAAGCACTTTCACCATCACTACATACAATGCTAAGAGCAACAAAATGCTGAGGGGCGTACACAAGAGCATCCATTCTGAAAATTGAATGGAATAGCCGTTATGTTTTTCAAGAAATGCAGCATAAGCAACATTGGGAGGCGTTCCGATTATTGTGGCAATGCCGCCGATGTTTGAAGCATATGCAATAGACAAGAGCAAGCACACAGTAAGATTACCCTGGTTTCCAATTCCATCATCATTCTCCTCCATTACTTTTATTACGCTCATTGCTATCGGAAACATCATCATCGTAGTAGCTGTATTGCTTAGCCACATGCTTAAAAATCCGGTTGCAATGATAAATCCGAAGATGATCCGATTGCCGCTGGTGCCTGTGAGTTTTATAATATTGAGGGCAATACGTTTGTGTAAATTCCATTTCTCTATTGCCAGCCCTATCATAAACCCACCCATAAATAAGAAAATCACAGGGTTGGCATAAGGTGCGGCGGCTTCCTCTATTCGGGCAATTCCTAAAAATGGAAAAAGAATTAAGGGAAGTAGTGCTACTATGGGCATTGGAGCAGCGTCACCAATCCACCAAGAAACCATAAGCGCACCAATAGCCAGAACTTTTGCTGCCAGTGGATCGAGTCCAAATGGATTTATAACAACAAGAAGAGCGAAAAGCAATAATCCGCCAACTATTAGGACTGGCTGTTTGTAAGTTTTATGCATCGGAAAGATTGACCGAAAAGATAATCTTGAAATGCAAAAAACAAAAGAGTGGCTTGAAAAATGATAAGCTATGGCTGCGCCTTAATCCTTGCATACCACATGTCAGGATGGAGTGGATTTGCAGGATCTAAAGGAATTGAATCGGTTGCTGCGAGAATATTATTTCCCTCTCCCAATATCTGTAAACTAAAATTGCCACTTATGTAACTCATTCCATACAATTCAATTTCCTCGTTGAGTACGGTTGCCGGTATGAGATAAACTCCTGGTGCATAAATCATGGAATCCTTCTTAATATTCCCTTTTTGATTTTCATTATAAATGGCTCTGGGGAAATTTATAAGCAGATTAGAGTCTTGGGTTGATACACGGTAAATCACCTTTCGGTAATGATCTGTTTTTGTAACGCTATCTTGTTTATTGCAAGCCAATAATACCAAAACCGATGAGACAAGAAATAATAAGTTCCTCATGTCAGTAAAGCTAAGAAAAATATATGCTCAATACTTTGGAAATTTTTGGCCGGACTTGCCCTAAACTTGCTAAAGGCACGGGTTTTTAGCAATAATAAAACGCAGGACACCAACTTTTGTTTTCAGGTACGGCCAAGTAACCCAAACATCATAAAGCTGTGCCTGCGTCATGTGTAGAAATCATACAACTATAGTTCAAAAAGTTGTGCCAACCTCTTCTGTTAACTGTTGCTTTCTTTATGTGCTTGATTGTCAATTATTATTCTCATCAAAAGGTGTAACCTACCTTAAGACCCATAGTGTGCAGGTTTATGCGCCCCACTCCTCCATTGCTACTCACATCGCTCAGGTTGTACTCATAAAATAGGAAAAGGGAAAGTTTTTTGTGGAACTGATAACTCAGATCAGTTCTTAGGGAAGGTGTAAATAGATACAATTCAGTTCGGTCATTTCCTCTTTTTTCGTCACGGCTGCGCGAAGCGGCTACGTAATTTGAAAAACTGTACGAACTATCTTTTCGGAAAATGCCGTTCTCATAATTACTTACTTTTTGACGGGTATGCGCATGCAGCAAAAAACCGTAGTTCATACCAAAAGATGCCCGCCAAATTTTGTTGTTTTTATCTTGCCACGAATAACCCAATTGGAGCGGAATACTCATGTAGTGCAATGTTGTACGCACCTTGGTTTGAACAACTGTTTCTGACTTTTCAACTGCAACTTCACTTGAATAATTAACTCCTTTTTGTTGGTAAAGCAATCCTGTTTTAATTGACCACTTTTCATTGACAGGCTTATAAAAATTAAAACCACCCACTAATGTGGCTACCGGAGAAAAATGTGTGCTAATTGCTTTTTTACTAACAAAAGAAATTGCCCCACCCGCCGAAACTTCCAGTGTTGCTTTTTGAGCATTTGCGTTGAAAACACAGGAAATCATCATCAACAATAAAATTCTTACAAAAGGTTTCATATCCAAAAGGAGATAACAACAAACGAAAAACACTGCCAAAGGTAATGGGCATACAAGTTAGTCCACTCTTGGGGTGTAACTGATGGCTTGAAAAATGGCAAGTTGAAGGGTGATAAAATAAGAAATGGCTGCCATCGGAGGCAGCCATTCCTGTAAGTTAGCAGATTGTTTATTTGCTCAAAGTAATACGCGCAGAACCAATATTTCCGGCATTGTCGCGGATAACTATAAAGTAGTTACCATTTGCGAAATGAGACAGATTGATTTGTTTGCGAGAACCATTTTTGAGCGTTTCGTGCAGCAACCCTTGTCCGTTGGAACTGTAAATATCAATTTTTACATCTACAAGCTTTGAACCCCAATCGAGTGTCAACATTCCTTCTGTAGGATTTGGATACACTTTTACCTGACTCATGTCGTAGGTAGCTATATCAAGTAGCGATACCGTAAGCACGTTTGAAGGTGCAGAATTACATCCGTTGTTATACACTACAGCGTAGTATGCGCCAGGTTGGGTGGGGTGATAAGATGGATTAGTAGCGCCTGGAATTTTTACACCGTTCGGCCCAAACCATTGAAGGTTTCCGCTCACATTGCTTACGAGCATGTTGCTAATTAAAGAAATAAGCGGTGCCGCTGGTGTGCTGCTTCGCACCATAGTAATGGGAGCGCTGAACAAGGTATCGGATGTGTAACAAGCTGTGTCGGTGGCGGCGGAACGCAAGGTTACAACGTCACCATTAAACAAGGTATTCGAACTGTAGATATAACCTGTATCCACTGCTATTCCGTTCACATACCAGATTAGATCGGGAGTAAGTCCATGATTCATTACTGTGGCCGTAAACTCAATCAGGGAATCAAGACATCCGGGATTAGAACCTTTGGTAATTGCTACGCTGATATTCGGAGTATTTGAAGGAATTATCGAAACTACAATCGGATCGGAAGTATCGGCTGGATTAAAAATACAAGGACCTGTTACTACTGAAGTTGCAGTGATTACGTCGTTGTTTGTAAGATTGGTAGCAGTGAATGTGTTGCTTGTTGCTCCTGGTATCATGATGCCATTCACCAACCACTGAATTTGTGGATTGCTGCCACCATTGGTAACCAATGCCGTAAATGTGAGGGGCTTTCCTGAACATGCTGGCAAAGTGCCGCTTGTTAACCCAATGGCAATGTTCTGTACATCAAATAAATGTTGGATTGTAATGGCAGGTGAAGTCGCATTGGTTGGTGAGGCGCAAGCTGAGTTTGACACCATGTCAACTGATATCACATCGTTATTGTTGAAAACGGCCGAATAAGAAGGACTGTTTGTTCCTACAGGGTTGCCATTTACTTTCCACTGATAAACAGGGGCTGTACCACCATTTATGGGGTTTGCCGTGAAGGTTAGCATTTGACCGGGACAGCCGGGATTTGTGCCCGATGTAACTACAATCGAAACTGCCGCTGGTACTGTTGCAGCACGCTGAATGAGGTAGTTCATGGAAATAGTGCTGTCGTTGCCACATGGCCCTGCATAATACATTTTCACTGCAACCACATCACCATTTGCTAAGGTAGAAGAAGAGAACGTATTGGTAGTGATGCCGGTGCTACCACCATTTACATACCAATGATATCCGTTGGGAATCAAACTTTGACCAGGAACTGCTGTAAATGTAAGAGGTGAATTGAAGCAGGAAGGATTTGAACCGGCGGTAAGACTTACGGATACAGAACCTGTAGTGGCTCCACCACCGCGAATTACAATGGTGTAATCTTCAACCTGTCCCCATCCAATTGAAGCCGGACATGCTGTAATAGCAGGAGCAGCAATACGGTCAGAAACAATTCTCATTCTAAGCGGCACGCAGCTTACGAGACTCGGAATAGTGGTGGTAGTGGGAACTGTGTATTGAAAAGAGTGTGTTTGAAAACCAGAAGTACCTGTATAGGAATAGATTTCCTCAGATCCTTGAAAAATTCCATCGTTGTTGTAGTCCACAAAAACTTTTCCCTTCTCTGCCACTGGCCCTGTGGTAACTTCAAAATTATAAATATTGCCAGCAGTCAATTCTACCTGGTGCTTACAAGTATTATCAACATAAAATTTATTTCCATCGCCGGAATAACCTTGTGAACCAACAGACAAATAAGTTATTGAAGCATCGGAGATAGTTACATCCCACACACCTGAATTAGTGCCGGGATTTGTAACACTTGTAGGTACACATGCAGATGGTAAAGAAGTAGGTGGCAACGGCTCTCCTCCAAGCGAACTGATAAGACTTGCCCGGTTGGTAGTGAGTAAAGCATTGAGTACTCTTACAGACTGCCCTGGGGTAAAACGATTTTGACAGTTGGAATAATCCATGAAGTTATTGACTACTGTTCCGAAAGGAGCATTAGTACATGGATTGGTACCGGAAGGGCAGTTAAAGTTTGATCTCATGTGTGGATCTGTGTCGCAAACCTCGTCGCCGTCGGTCAGGCAGTTATTGTTTGGCGGACAGACACTGCCACCTCCATCTCCATCGAATGTATGGTTTAGTGCAAAAGCATGTCCTACCTCATGCGGAAGTGTAATTTCTCCTGCTTGTGCCGTATATGCAAGCATTACCGTTCCATCTACATTGGGATTGGCTCCAGGAAACCATGCGAAACCTGCAGTAAAACTTCCAGAAGTGCTAAAGCCATCTTTCCCATCAATTCTATTTACGATCCAGATGTTATAATACTCAGTATTAGGCCAGATACTCAAGGCTTTTACAGTAGCTTCCGCCTCACCTATAGTTTGACTTCTATTGATACCTCCGGTTGCGTAATTAGGTAGCACCGAACCATTTACTCTTATTATACCATTGGTAGGTGTGCATTGCGGGGTTCGTTTTGCAAGAACGAATTGCAATGGAATGTAAGTGCCTCCGTTTGTAGCGTTAGGATAAGAAGGCCAAGTAGCTGCATAAGATTGATTTAAATAGGCAATCATGTTGGCGATCTGTGCAGAATCTGGATTGTAGTTAGTACCGATTGCGCCGCCCGTATGAATCACATGCACCACCACAGGAATTTGGTACACAGGACCATTTAGTGTGTTCACAATTTTATGCTTACTTCCGTATTGCGTCATCTGTGCAATCTTGGCATTCATCTGTTGCACCTTTTGGGCATATACAGGATTCTGCGCCAAAGCCTGCTGATGTAATTCATCAAAACCGCAATACTGAGCATTGCCATTTACAAACATTCCCAAACACGCCAGGAACAAGAGCGTAACTTTACGTATCATGCTTTATAGTTGATTAAATTTTCAAGATTCGATGTAGCTCGTAAAAATAAAGTTTTCAATAACAATATGCTAAAAGATTTCCGTTTTGTGTCTTATTTGCCTTTAAATTGAATGTGTCATAAACTTCTACTGAATGGTTATTTTTTTATATTAAATCCTATCTTTGCCCACTCTGAAAAATTTCACGTTTAAGTATAATCACAGACACCTATGCAATTAAAGGGATTGGTAAAGTTTTTTACCGTTGCGCTCATCCTTATTTCACTGTATCAACTTTCGTTCACGTTCATCGTTCAGAATGTAGAAAGTAAGGCTCGTGCCCAGGCTCGTCAACAGGCACTTGCCGCACACCCGGATGCCAAAGACGATGATTTGGAAAAACTGATCGAAGCACGCTACGAACATATCACAGACAGTTTGCAGGGCGAAACAGTATTTTCAATTCCACTGATGAAGAAATACACTTATCAGGGAGCAAAAGAACAGGAATTAAACCTGGGGCTTGACCTTCAGGGCGGTATGAACGTAACTTTGGAAGTAAGCCTCGACGAGTTGGTTCGCACCATGTCGAACAACCCAAAAGATCTTGCGCTCAACAAAGCAATTGCTGATGCAAATATTGCAAAAGCAAACAGCCAGGCAGACTTTGTAACCTTGTTCGGCAATGCTTTTAAAGCAAATAATAAAGACGCAAAGCTTGCTTATCTTTTCACCAAACCTTCTGAAAAAGACATCACCTTAAATTCTACTAACGATCAGGTGCTCGCAGAAATTCGCAAGGAAGCAAAAGATGCCATCAAACGCACGTACAATGTTTTGTTGACTCGTATTGACAAGTTTGGTGTGGTAAGTCCTAACATGAACCTTGATGAAAACAAAGGCATCATCACTGTAGAACTTGCTGGTGTGCGCAACCCAGAGCGGGTACGTAACTACCTTCAAGCCACAGCAAAACTTCAGTTTTTTGAAACCTACACCAATCAGGAAATCTATGCAGGTTTGATAGACGCCGAAACAGCTCTTTCAAAATACCTTTCGGGTGTAAAATCAGAAGACACTTCTTCTACCGTTAGCACCGTAGCTGCCAACGCAGGTACCGACACCACAAAAAAAGCTACGGACACTGCGAGCCTTACTTCATTACTTGGAAACAACAGCGCTACAAGTGCAACCGGAAACAATTCAAGCAACGATACCAACGCAGCAGCTATAGAAAAAGCACAAAAAGAATATCCAATCCGTTCTATCCTTTACATTCCTGAAGAACTGGCAAGCAATCCGAGTCCTGTATTGGGTTATGTGGCAAAGAAGGATACTGCGAAACTGAATGAATATCTGAATCTGGATATAGTTCGTAACAAGTTCCCAAACAACGTTAAGTTTCTGTATGGTGCAGAGCAAAAGGATACGCGTAGAAATCCTAATGCACCTTTGATGATCTATGCTATAAAAACTGCAACCGGTGCAAGCGAATCGAAGCTGGAAGGCGACCGTGTTACCGAAGCCCGCATGGATTATAATCCTATGACCGGAGAGCCTGAAGTTTCTATGGAAATGGATGCGGCTGGCGCTCGTGTGTGGAAGAAAATGACTGGCGATAATAAAGGTCGTTTTGTAGCCGTAGTGCTCGATGATAAGGTTTATTCTTCACCTCGCGTAAATGATGAAATTGCTGGCGGTAGAACTTCTATTTCAGGAGGTTTTAAAGCAGAAGAAGCGGCCGATCTTGCTAACATTCTTAAGTCAGGAAAGTTGCCTGCACCTGCACGTATTGTGCAAGAACAGGTGGTAGGTCCAACACTTGGAGCGGAATCAATTGCAGCAGGTTTCAATGCGATTATACTTTCGTTCATTGCCATTTTCGTTTTGATGTTGGTTTATTACCACACCAGCGGATGGGTTGCTAATATTTCTCTTACACTCAACTTGTTGTTTACCGTAGGTGTACTTTCTGCACTACATGCAACGCTTACCTTACCGGGTATTGCGGGACTTGTGCTTGGTATCGGTATGGCGGTAGATGCGCACGTACTTATTTTTGAGCGTATAAAAGAAGAACTGGTAGCAGGAAAAGGACATCAGCAGGCAATTGCAGATGGTTATAAACGTTCTTATGCGCCCGTACTTGATGGTCACATAGCGCAGTTGATTACCGCATTTATACTTTTCTTCTTTGGTTTGGGTCCTGTACTTGGTTTTGCTACTACGCAAATTCTCAGTATTTCCATCTCGTTGTTCTGTGGCATTCTGGTATCTCGCCTTGTGAAGGATATTTATACTAAGGGTGACCGGCATTTCAAATACTTCACTCCTATTTCTAAAGCTGTATTCCAAAAGGCGAACTTCAATTTTATGAAGATGCGCAAAAGCACCTACATCATTTCTGCAATAGTGGTGCTTGCAGGTGTAGCGTCTTTGTTTAATGGTTTTGATTATGGAGTTGAATTTGCAGGTGGACGTAGCTATACTGTAAGATTCGACAAGCAACTTGAAGTATCGGATGTACGTGAGAAACTGCACAACTATTTTGGTGAATATCCTATTGTAAAGACAATTGGTACCGACAATCAACTAAATATTACTACTGCTTATCTCATCAAACAACCAGGGCAGGAAATAGAAAAGCAAGTACAGCAAAAACTTCATGAAGGTTTGACAAAAGAAGGATTTATTCCGGCTAATGTTACCCTTGAAACTTTTATCAGCAGGTATGTACAAAGCTCTCAAACCGTTTTGCCTACTATCTCCGACGATTTGATTGATGGAGCAAAATGGGCAACAATTATGTCGCTCATCGCCATTTCGGTTTATATTCTTTTACGCTTCCGCAAATGGCAATATTCACTCGGAACATTTGTGTCGTTAATTTTCAACGTGTGTGCAACAATTGCTGTTTTCTCTTTCTTAAGAGGTAAAGTACCCTTCGCGTTAGAAATAGACCAACACTTTATTGCAGCTATTCTTACCGTTATTGGTTTCTCTATGAACGATACCATCATTGTATTTGACCGTATTCGAGAATACTTCAGAAAGAAGCCAAATGAAGATAAACAATCGGTAGTAAACCGAGCTATCAATGATACGCTTCCCCGCACGGTTATGACCTCACTTACTGTATTCCTTGTGGTGTTGATTCTCTTTATTGTAGGTGGTGAAGTAACACGCGGTTTTGCCTTCGCTATGCTTATAGGAGTTATCACCGGAACTTATTCATCCATCTTTGTAGCTGCACCGCTGCTCGTTGACATGGATAAGAGCGATAAACTGAAACTTGAAGTAGATAAGGATGCTCGTATTGAAGAGCTGAAGAAAATGGCATAAAATTCAAGCATAATAATAATGAGAGGGGCGGCAAAATTTTGCCGCCCCTCTCATTTTAGCCAATATCGAAAATGAAAACTTTGCTGAGAAACTCCTATGAAACTGATTCCAGCTTACTCAAAATTACTTTCTCTGCCTTTACAAATGTTTCAACTATTTCATCCAGCAAGTTCACTATAACTTTCTTGTCCCGTTTTTCCCGCGCAAGTGTTTCTATTTGCTGAAGCCGTTCGTGCATTCCTCGCACTTTTACTATCCCCACACTCGACTTCAAAAAATGAGCTTGCTTCGATATTTTGTCCCAGTTGCGGCCTTTGCGAATAAAATGTTCAAGCTCCTTTAACCCCTGCGGCGTATTCTCCATAAAAATGGTAAGAACCTGTTTTATAAATTCAGGCTTGCTACCCCCCAGCTCTATTATGTAGCTGAAATCCACAAGGTCAGCTTCGGTTTCTCCAGCGTTAGTATTTTCTTTGCTCACGATTTTAGGTCTCCTTTTAGCTGGAAAAATAATAAAAAATGCCTTGCCTGTAAGGGCAAAGCGATTTTAGTAAATGACGTGTGGATAGACTAAGCGGCTACTTCATTCTGGTCTCGGGAAATAATATGAGACTTATGGTACTTAACCACCTGTATCATATTTCTTTTCACGAAAGAACGAACATCCATCCACAAGCAAATTTCCTGATCGTGCTGATATCGCGCTATCACTATTACATCGTAGCCATCTTTCTCGTTGAATGACTTTAAATCTGTATAGCCGAGCATATCATAATCGTCCATAAATTCCTGTTGCGCTTGCTCCTGAAAAGGGGCAATCATCACAGCAAGTATTGGCGTAGCATTGTGAAAATCTTTATCGTAGGGCATGCCTTTGAGGAATTGATAGCTCCCACATATTTTCTGTGCTTGTTCAAGTGTTAGTGGTTTGTGCATCGGGAGAAAATTGTAAGTAGATGCCTAAAAATTCATACCACGCCGTCCTTTAAAATTGAGAATCCCGCATCAATGAAACTTGAACACGGGATGGCATAAATATTATTGTCTTGAGGGCTTACTTACAAGACTAAACAGGTTAACAAACCGCTATTTACCAGGTATTATGAATACAGCCTTATATCCCGGAAATCCTTTCCCTTTGGGATCAACATGGGATGGGAATGGAACAAATTTCTCTGTTTATTCAGAAAACGCCACAGCAGTGGAGTTATGTCTCTTCAACAATCTATATGACGAATCTGAGTCCATTCGCGTAAAAATGCTGGAGCGGACGGGACACGTCTGGCATATTTACATTCCCGGAATTAAACCCGGACAGTTGTATGGATTTCGCGTTCACGGAAAGTACGAACCCCAAAATGGGCATCGTTTTAATCCCAATAAATTGTTGATAGACCCCAATACCAAAGCCATAGCTGGAAGAATTGAGTGGCACGACTCTCTGTTTGGTTATGAAATAGGGCATGAAGAGGAAGACTTAAGTTTTAGTGACTTAGATAGCGCTCCCTTTATTCCAAAGTCAGTGGTAGTTGACCCTTCATTTGACTGGGAAGGAGACAAACCACCAAACATTCCTTTTCATCAAAGCATTATCTACGAAATGCACGTGAAAGGTTTTACCAAACTTCATCCTGATATTCCAGAAGAAATACGAGGCTCTTATGCTGCACTTGGACATCCGGTCACCATTGCCTATTTAAAAGAACTGGGTGTAACCGCAATAGAGCTAATGCCCGTTCATCATTTTATTACAGACAGGTATTTAAAAGACAAGAACCTCACCAATTATTGGGGCTACAACACCATTGGCTACTTCGCTCCCGATGTGCGCTATTCGAGTAGCGGATTGACTGGTGGGCAGGTAAATGAGTTTAAGCAGATGGTGAAAAATCTGCACCGCGCAGGTATTGAGGTGATACTCGATGTGGTATATAACCATACAGGAGAAGGAAACCAGATGGGACCGACAGTTTGTTTTCGCGGAATAGATAACGCAGCATATTACCGGTTAACGGAAGACAGACGCTACTACATGGATTACACGGGCACAGGCAATACACTCAATACGATGTTCCCAAATGTGCTGCGGATCATTATGGATAGCTTGCGCTATTGGATATTGGAAATGCATGTGGACGGTTTTCGTTTTGACCTTGCATCCGCACTTGCCAGAGAACTTCACGAAGTAGATCGCCTCGGTTCTTTCTTCGATATAATTTATCAGGATCCTGTGATCTCGCAGGTAAAACTAATTGCCGAACCCTGGGACATCGGTGAAGGGGGTTATCAGGTTGGAAACTTTCCGCAAGGATGGAGTGAATGGAACGGAAAATACCGTGATACTATTCGCGATTACTGGCGTGGCGCCGACAGCGTGATTGGCGAATTTGCCGAACGATTCACAGGAAGTTCCGATTTATACAAAGGCGATTATCGCACACCTTCTGCAAGCATCAATTTCATCACCGCACACGATGGTTTTACACTCAATGATCTCGTTTCTTACAACGAAAAACACAACATCGAGAATGGTGAAGACAACAACGATGGCGAGAGTCATAACCGTTCATGGAATTGTAGCGAAGAAGGTGAAACAGACGATGACCTGGTAAACAAACTTCGCAACAAGCAAAAAAGAAACTTCATCACCACTCTTTTCCTATCTCAGGGTGTACCCATGCTGCTGGCCGGCGATGAAATAGGGAGAACACAGAAAGGCAACAACAACGCTTACTGTCAGGACAATGAGATTTCCTGGATTGATTGGGCAAATGCAGATAAGGATTTGATGGAGTTTACAAAAAAGGTAATTCAGTTGCGAAAAAACCATCCCGTTTTTTGCCGCAGGCGGTGGTTTCAGGGACAAAGAATTCATGGAGTGGGAGTAGAAGACATTGCATGGTTTCAACCCGATGGCAGCGAAATGAGTGAGGAAAGCTGGACAAATGGCTTCGCAAAATCGCTGGCAGTTTATTTGAACGGACTGGGTGTTCATTCTTTAGACGAACAAGGAAACAGGATAACGGACGACAGCTTTTATGTGATCTTCAATGCACACTACGGCTCCATTGAATGCAAACTACCAGCAAAGAAATACGGCGATAACTGGACCAGAGTTTTAGACACTGCCCAAAACCTAATAGAAGAAGACAACAATGAAACTTACAAGGCCGATGATTTGGTAATTGTAAAAAGCCGCTCTATAGCCGTGTTCAAGCAACCTGCAAAGCAATAAACCACTATGAACGAATTGAATATTACCCAACGAACTATAGGCATCAATTTCAACACAGAAGCGCTGGCAGAAATATGCGTGTGGGCTCCTTTGAAGAATAAGGTGGAAGTAGTTGTGAATGATAAAGAATCCATTCCGCTCACTAAATCGGAGTATGGCTATTGGAATGCAACTACTGATTTAATAAAACCCAATGACAACTATAAAATTAAACTCGATGAAGAAAAAACTTTTCCTGATCCGGCTTCTCTTGCTCAGCCTGATAGCGTGCATGAAAATTCGCAAGCCATTGACCTGAAAAATTTTAACTGGACTGATGATTCATGGAGCAACGTTCCGCTCAAAGACTACATAATTTATGAACTGCACACCGGTACATTTTCGCCGGAAGAAACTTTTGAAGGCATTGAAAAAAAACTGGATCATCTCCTTTCGCTGGGCATTACCGCAATTGAAATAATGCCTGTTGCACAATTTCCCGGTTCGCGCAATTGGGGGTATGATGGGGTGTATCCTTTCGCAGTGCAAAATTCTTATGGTGGCGTGGAAGGTTTGCAAAAATTGGTAAACGCCTGTCACCAAAAAGGGCTTGCAGTAATTCTGGATGTTGTCTATAATCATGTTGGGCCTGAGGGAAATTATCTGAATGAGTTTGCTCCCTACTTCACAGATAAATATGGAACGCCCTGGGGAAGAGCTATCAATTTCGATGACGCGCATTGCGATGGGGTAAGAAGATTTGTGATTGAAAATGTGCTGATGTGGTTTCGCGATTTTCATATTGATGCACTGCGGATGGATGCCGTTCATGCAATCAAAGATTTTAGTCCGAAGCATATTTTGCAGGAAATAAAAGAGTGTGTCAATGAGTTAATGGAAGCCACAGGACGAATGCACTACCTGATTGTAGAATGTGATCTTAATGACTCAAAATATATTGATTCGCTCGAAGAACATGGGTTTGGAATGGACGGGCAATGGATAGATGAATTCCATCATTCTCTTCGCGTAACTGCGGGTGAAGAACGCAGCGGCTACTATTCCGATTTTAATGGTTTGCAACATCTGGCAAAGGCTTACAAAGACGCTTATGTTTACGATGGACAATATTCGCCGCACCGGCAAAAAAAATTCGGTGTGCGTGCAAACAATGCCGGACAACAGTTCATTATTTTTTCGCAAAATCATGATCAGGTAGGAAATAGAATGTTGGGGGAAAGAACCAGTCAGCTTGTAAGCTTTGAGATGCAAAAACTGATGGCTGGTGCAGTGATGGTAGCGCCATATTTGCCTATGCTTTTTATGGGTGAAGAGTACAGCGAACAGAATCCGTTTCTCTATTTCGTAAGTCATTCCGATCCTGAACTGGTAGCAGCTGTGCGCAAAGGACGCAAAGCAGAATTTGAAGCATTTCATGCAAAAGGAGAAGCGCCTGATCCGCAAGCGAAGGAAACTTTCATTCAATCGAAACTGCAATGGAATTTGCTTGAAAAAGAACCACATCAAACAATGCTCAACTACTACAAAGCATTGATAGCGCTGCGAAAATCAAACCCTGTTCTTTCCAACCTCAATCGAAAAAATCTGGACGTAAGAACTGAGGAACAATTGCAAGTGCTAATGCTGCATCGCTGGCATGAAGAACATCATTTGCTTTGTTTGATGAACTTTTCAAAACAACCACAGACTATTTTAATTCCGCCAATGCAACAAAATTGGAATTTGCTTTTCGACAGTGGCGATCCAAAATGGAAAGGCATGCAAGCTGCTACTTCTTCAATAAAAGACAATGAAAATATTTCATTGCAGCCCGAAACTTTTTTGATCTACTCCAATCTCTGATCGCTATGCACTATCCTGCCACTACCTATCGCTTACAGTTTCATAAAGAATTTACGTTCGTAGATTTTGAATGCGTCATTTCTTATCTGCAAGAGCTTGGCATCACGACCATTTATGCCTCACCCATTTTTGCAGCTACACCTGGAAGCACACATGGTTACGA
>CALMWT010000141.1 GCA_937870855.1 uncultured Taibaiella sp. | reverse complement strand
AGGGTTAAAGACATTCCTTGGCGAGCAAGGTGCAAATAAGGCGTTCGCCAACATCAAAAAAGATGCAGCTGCAACCCCGTATTCGATTGACTCTTTACTGGGCGTAAACCGCGCGCTGATAAGCGCGGGAGTGAGCGCGGACAAAGCCCGGCAAGACACTATGAACCTTGCGAATGCAATAGCCGCTGTAGGCGGTGGCAATGACGAACTGTCACGGATGGCCGCTAACATGCAGCAGATAAGGACGGTAGGCAAGGCAACACAAATGGACATACGGCAGTTTGCCAATACCGGAATAAACATATACAAGCTACTCTCCGATGCCACCGGTAAAACCGTGGCGCAGATAGAGGAAATGGAGGTGAGCTATGATACTCTTGCCTTCGCGCTATCAAAAGCAGCAAGAGCTGGCGGAATGTACGCCGGAGCGCTCGAAGCGCAAAGCAAGACCATAGCGGGCAAGTGGAGCACTTTGACGGACAACATCGCAGAGAAAGCTGTGGAGATGGCCACGAGCCTAAAGCCATTCATAAGTAAGGTGTTGGATATGTCTTTAGCCTTTACCAGCGCCTCTACAAACGTCATGACGAAGCTTGAGCCAATTATGCCGTTGATCAAAGACTTGGCGCATATAGCGGGGAATGTTCTTAGTCCGGCACTACGGATTGTGTCTTCCGTAGTCAGGTTTGTGGCTAACGAGTTTTTTGAATTTTTGAAATTGCTAAAGCCGGTCATACACTTTGTTTCCCGTTTGAGCGATTATGTGGGCTTGGCACTCAACGCTGTGGCTAATGCCGTGGCGGCGAAGACAAAGAGCATTGCCGAAATCATAAAGGACGGTGTAAGCGGCGAAAGTATGGTTGCATTCTTCAAAAAAGCGGGAGAGATACATGGGCAGAAATACATTGACGGGCTGCTTCAGCAATACCAGCGTGTTGCGCTGTTTATGGATAAGTTTTACAAGACTACAGCCTACGGGCAGAAGTTTAACGACATAGCAACGCAGATCAAAGGCACGTCGGCGGCAGACACGGTAATAACGGGGAGGGCGCCAAGAAGTAGCAGTAGCCCACTTGCCGGGCTTGGCAGCGGAAAAAACATCAACGGCGGCGGTGCTCGTAATATCACTATCAACCTTGGAAAGTTCTTTGACAGTTTCAATATACATACACAAACAGTAAACGAAGGCGTAGACAGACTGGAAGAGAAAGTAGCGGAGGCAATGCTTCGGGTGCTAAACTCCGGCAACGCTATACAGGGTAACTAAAACACAAACGACCTTCAACAGTAGATAAACAATGTTAGGAATTAGACAGCATACAAAACTTGTAGCAACTGAAACGCCGTGCCTAAATCAAGGGAGAGGCCGTAATGCTAACCTTTGTGCTGAAAGAGATTTGCTTCTCATTCACAGGTACTATTTCTATACAAGACTATTTCCCTTAAGACTTGCCTACGATGCTATAATTACTCAGTTACAAAAGGAGTTTCATTTGTCCAACAAGAGAATCGTAGACGTAATAAAAGACAATGATGATGAGCTAAAAAAAATAGTGCAATCCCCGCCTACGGCAAACATGCTCTCAAAGAAGTTTCCCCACTATAACTGGAAAATAAAAACAGAAAACTTAATCCAAATAAATAGAAAATGAAAAATCAAACAAAAGTGTTAGTGCACAAAAAGGAATGCCTTCACTTAAGCGGTAAACAGGCATGGGAACAAGTTAGGAAAGCAACGGAAGAAATTGTCGCGTCTTTCAATTCGCTTGGACTTCCGCCCCTGACACCTTCCGAATTTCCCCGGCTTTTTACCGATGTTGACGCACTTTGCTTCGACAAAATAACAGGCGGATCGCTGGAAATTGGTGGGGTCTCCATCGCGAGGGAGACGGCTGTTGGCATGGTGCAAAAGCCAGAGGGATATGACGCTTTTAAAAGCCGTTTAAATGAGTTTTTACAGAACTTAGAATCGGGCTACTTCTCACATCAGAATTACATGGTGCAAATTAGCGGTAGTCAGATGAATGAGTTATTCGAGCTGCTTAAGGACATGAAAGTTTGCCTTACCAAAGAGCATTGCGAAAGGGTAGCGAATGAAGGTTTGTTCTATGCAGATACCGAAGGGCAAGAAAGACTGAATGAGTTTATTAAGCGGACAGTTGACAACTATTTTTCACTGGGGCTGCATAAAGACTTTGGGAAGGAGGGAATCGCCGGAGCGGCTATTATCAAGGATCGCTGTCTAAGACCGCTGCGTTCAATTAATGAGGATGGAACATTTGTTATTGATCCGAATGAATTGATCACCGCAAGTCCGTTGTAGAAAACCCAAAACCAACCCAACATTATGGAAATACTCAAATTTGGATTAGGAGAGCAGGAAAGGAAAGTTGAAATCCGGCAAATAATCAAATCGCTTATTGACAAAAGCAAAACGGAAGGCCATGTAGGGAACGCCCCAGACGGGCACACCCTCCCCGAAAAATTCGAGGGAAAAACCTATGACCAACTTTTTGAAAACGGAGACCTTGAAGAGCTAAGGGATAATTTTCCTGAGCAATACAGTAAGCTGGTGAAGATTAAATTTCCTGATAAAAGCCATACACCTACCCAGGACAAAAACAGTATGCACGAACTACTTAAAGGTGCACTTATAACTGGCAAGGTCACGGAGGAGCTATCGCAAGAGCTGCGAAGACAATATGCGGGGAATTTAACCGGGCTACAGGGGCTTTTGGACGTTATGCCCGCTGCTTCCCCTGAAAAGATGTATCAGGGAAAAAATTGGGATGACCTGTTTATGAGCGGCAAGTTGGAGGACGTACAGCGGTATTACCCAGATCACTTCAAAAAGCTTTATAAAGAGAAATTCAAAAAGGACTATACGGGCAAATAAGAATAACCGTAGCTATTGAAATAAGAAATCCCCGGAAGCTGACCGGGGATTCCTTATATAAAGCAGGCGAAATGTACTACAGAAACGAGCGTGTGAGCGCTCTTTCTATTCTCCGCCTGCTTATGGCTAAATTACGAGGCGTTACAGGTAGATGTGTATTTTTTTCGGTACGGTTGGGAAAGGAAAAATAGTTAACTTTTCATCTTGTCCGGGTCTAAAATCGAAGGAATTTCGAGGCGAAAATTTTAATCTTTCAAATTGTCCGCCGTTAACTTTTCAATTTGCCGGTTATAGAAGTGAGGGCACTACATCATATTGAGTATTTTATTTGTTCTTACCTCCACCTACTTTCAAACTAAAATTTAAATCATGGCAACACGAAAAAGTCTGTACCTGCTACTCTTGTGCGGCATGGCAGTAATGTCTAATGCACAGGTAGGTAATAAGTGGGTGAAAAAATACTTTTCAGGAAATGAATACCGAGGATCTGTAGTAACAACAGATACCGCAGGCAATGTTTACATAGCTGGGGAAAAGTCCTACAGTGCCTTTAATGGGGATATCGTTACAGTGAAATATGATTCAGTGGGGAATCAACTTTGGACAAATTCCTATGCTTTTCCAATGGGTAATCTAACTGGCTCTTACTTTAATTGGGCGACTAAAATTCTGGTTGACAATAGCGGCAATGTTTATATAGGCGGCGGAACCGGCAATGCAGGTTCTACTAAGTCCATCCTTTTGCTAAAAATAAATCCTAGCGGTACACTTATCTGGTCGGACACAGTACGTGGTGTTTACGACTTTGGGTACAATAACTTTCTGACAGATATGGAATTCGATCCTGCTGGCAATTTGGTAATCGCCGCCGGCATCGAAGGACAACTTCCTGGCGGCTATCCGTGGTTTTTTGTTGCCAAAATAGATACCAGCGGTAATGAACTTTGGAGGAACCGCACCGCTGTTGACTATGCATACAATTATCCTCGTGGTATTGCCATTGATAAGTTGGGGAACATTTTTGCAGCGGGCATGGAGAGTCATGGTAATCCCCCCGGCGAAAGGTTTGTAGTTAGAAAGTATGCGCCTTCAGGTGTAATACTTTGGCAGGATGTCTATGATGTTGACTCCACTACTGGTGGCTATGAAAGTGCCTTCGACATACAACTGGATACAGCAGGTAACGTCTTCGCCGCCGGTACGGCAGGCAATGGCACCCACCGCGATTTTGTTTTAAGAAAATATGGCACCGCCGGCAATGTTATCTGGACAACCAATGCGTCATCTGTTTCAGCAGGTGGATGGGATGAAATGACCAAATTGTATGTGACGGCGGCAGGCAATTCCTACATTACTGGCTATGCGAAAGCCGGCAATACAAACGACCCGCCCGATATGATGACTGCAAAAATCAATTCATCAGGTGTGGTAGAATGGGTGAACACGTATGGCTTCTTAAGCGGCTCAGACGATGTGGCTATTGATATAGCGGGTGAAGACAATCCTGAGAATGTAGTAATAACGGGCTATTCAAGAAGGACAAGCTACTATGTCGATCCGGTAACTATAAAATACAAACACGACGGAACCACTGTGTGGGAAAAAAGACAACCATCAGTAGCACAGGGGCATGGTAACAGTGTGGTAATTGCAAAGAACCATAATGTTTACGTAACAGGTAGAGATGGCAACAGTAGTACAACAATGCGCATAATGGATGCAGATGTATTTCTGAAACTTGCGATACCCGGACCCGGAATGTACAACTTCAATAATGGCTTAATGAAAACTGCAATTGATGTAACGTTAGGCACGGGTACCGGAACCGGCGACCTCGTAGCAAACTTCCTGGCAAACAAAATAGCTAACACATCATGGTGCACGGGAACCAATGCCCCGCTGTACCTTAGTAATTACAGATGGGTCGTGAACAGCACGTTATCTGCACTGTCTGCCACAGTTGATCTTGCAATTGACCTCGACTCTCTCAATGCAGCACTGGCACCCTATGGTTTCACTCATGGTTTAACCAATCCAGCCAACTTTGCAATCTATCAGCGTCCCCTCGACGGTATCGGCGAGCTCTGCAAACTGACTACCACCTATGCCAATGGAAAACTCTCTACGCAAATCACAAGCTTTAGCGAATTCTTTATTGGCTCGGAAACAGACTCTTTCAATTATATCTTCACAACGGTAAACGATTTAGGTTTTGTATTAGATAGAGTAAAAGCCTATCCTAACCCTTCGCAGGACATGGTGAATGTTGATGTCAATATGAAACAGCCAGGTATGATGGAGGCTATACTGATGGACATTTCCGGAAAGGAAATCAAACGCGTTTTACGTACACACATGCATAGCGGCAACCAAACAATCACTTTTAGCACCGCAGACATAAGCAACGGACTCTACTTTATTAAACTACGGAGCGGACAATCGGTTAGTACAACTAAGATAGTTGTCTGTCATTAACAAGACTTAATTGTACAAAGGATGCAATACAAAAACGGCTGCCTGAGGGCAGCCGTTTTACTTATGCGAAGGGTTGAAGAAACCTGGCGTTGCTTTATACTTTACAGTGAAAGTCTGGTTGCCGCCTTGTAGGCTTCCCCGAAGTTCGTTTGTTTGAAAGTAGAGAATATCTCTAATTTTA
>CALMWT010000140.1 GCA_937870855.1 uncultured Taibaiella sp. | reverse complement strand
TCAAGCATCGCTTTCTATCCCAGCAAAGTATCGGCTCCAGAAGCGCAGGCTGCTGCTCTGAAAAATGCCCTGCAATTGAAAGTGCAGCAGACCGAAAATAAAATTCAGCAACTGCGCTTGAAAATTTCTGCCGACAGCATGGAAATGGTTGCGGCAAGAAACGATTACAACATTGCCACCGAACAATTTTCGCGTGCACGTATAATGCGCGATAGCGGACTGCTTTCGCTTGTGCAATTAGAGCAAAGAAACCAGGGATATCAAAATGCCGTTGCGAAAAAGACAATTGCCGAGATCAAATTCACAAATACTAAAACCGATCTTGTCAATGCACACATCGAGCTATCCCAGGTGCGGCAGGAGTATTTCGAGAAAATATTTAAAACGCAAAGCGACAAGGCGAGCGCTCAGAGCGATATAGCTACAAGCCAGGCAGAGGTGGCTAAACTTTCCAATCAGTATTCAAATTTTAAGATTCGCGCAGGAATGTATTATCTCATTGCGCCACAAAGCGGACAAGTAATTCAAGCCAGAAAAGCGGGCATCAACGAAATTGTGAGCGAAGGAGAAATGCTTGTTGAAATTGTTCCGCGAGCTGCGCAGTTGGCTGTAGAATTGTTTGTTCGCCCTGTAGATTTGCCGCTGCTTTCTATTGGTCAAAAAGTAAGTTTTCTTTTCGATGGCTATCCTGCAATTGTGTTTAGCGGATGGCCGGAAGCTTCCTACGGCACTTTCCAGGGAAAAATTGCTGCCATTGAAAGTTCAGTTAGTGCGAACGGAAAATTCAGGGTATTGGTTTCAGAAATGGAAGGGGCAAAGAAATGGCCAACGTCTCTGAAAATGGGTACGGGCGCTGCGGGTATTGCATTGCTGAAAGATGTTCCGATCTGGTATGAACTCTGGCGAAACATAAATGGGTTTCCTCCCGATTATTATAAACCTCATGCTGCGGGAAATGAAAAAAAATAAGTTCCTGTTTTTCTTCATCCTGTTGCATGTCTGGAGTCAACAAAGTTTCGCATTGCTCGATTCAGCTTTGGTGTTGGGAAGAAACGATTTGATCAACATTATCCGACAATATCACCCGGTGGTATTGCAGGCAAATTTGCAGGTAAAACGCGCTGAGGCGGAAGTAATGCAGGCCCGCGGCGGGTTCGATCCTTTACTTCAATCGGGCTACGACCGAAAAACTTTCGATGGAAAACTTTATTATAATTACTTCAATCCACAGTTGACAATTCCCACCTGGTATGGCTTGCAGATAAAAGCAGGGTTAGAGGAAGTATTTGGTGAAAGAGTTACCACAGAGGCTACGCTTGGAAAGACAAGTTACCTGGGAGCTAAACTGAGCAGCAACGAATTGTTTTTTGATGGAAGACGTGCAGCGCTTCGTCAGGCACAATCCTTAAAATCGTTGAGTGAAACCGAACGCCGGATGGCAGTAAACGATCTTATGCGAGATGCACTTGCTGTTTATTGGGACTGGCTGCGGGAGTATCAAAATTACACGCTGCTTTCTAACCTTATTAATGTAAACGAAGAGCGGATCAGACTGGTGCGAATAGAATTTCTTCAGGGAAATCGTCCTGCAATAGACACTACAGAAGTGGTAGCGCAATTACTAAGTCTGAAACAGGAACAATCAGCCACATGGCTTTCGTTCCAAAATCAAGGAGTTCTACTTTCAAATTATTTGTGGGGAGAAAACGTGCAACCTTTTTCGCTCACCCCCGACATTATTCCTGACACTTCTATTTTGCTGGGCGAGCATGAAAATTATTTGAACGACATTCTTTCCCTCGTAGATTTTGATCCTTCTCTGCATCCAAAAATGGAAGCCTACCGAAATAAACTGGACTTTCTCGAAATAGAAAGAAGACTGAAAGCACAATACCTTATGCCTAAGCTAAGTGTGAAGGCCAATATGCTAAACAGGGGTTACGAAGCTCCCAGTGAAGTGAGCAGCACTTTGCTGGAGAATAATTATAAAATAGGCGTAGATTTCGCATTGCCACTGTTTATGCGGGAGGCGCGGGGGGCTTACCGTTCATCGAAATTAAAAATTCAGGAAACCTGGCTTGCACGAGATCAGGAACAATTAAATCTTCAAAATAAGGTACGCGCGTATTACAATGAAGTTGTGAATCTTAAGGAGCAGATCAATTTCTACGAGACTGCCTACGCAAATTATTTTCGGCTGTACCAGGGTGAAAAAACACGTTTTGAAATTGGAGAAAGTACCTTGTTCATCCTGAATAGCAGGGAAAATAAATTACTGGAAGCACGGCAAAAATTGGTAGAATTAAAAACCAAATGGCATAAAAGTTACACAGGGCTTTTGTGGGCCGCCGGGCGGTTTGCTGATATGATCTGATTATTTTCTGGCGGTAGCCGTTGCGTTCAAAGCACTATAAACAAGGTGCGAAAGAAAGTCTTGCAGCGGAACAGTATTCTTTGCTTTTCCAAAATCGGTAAGTGCAGGTAAATGATCCTGAAAATAATATTGATGGTGCGCTGTTTCTACAAGCGTACTACCCAGCGAGTGTGGAAACAGATAAGCGGGATTGTATTCCAAAAAAATATCGGCAATGCGCTGGCAGAGATCTTTGTAGGGTTTGAAGAGTCTCGCGTTGTTATCTTCCGTCACATGCTTGGTAAGATAAGCCTTGTTTCCTTCGGCTATTACAATATGGTGGAGTATATGTTTGTCAATATGCTCCATTATAAATTTATCATCCACCTTAAAAGTGAGTAGCCGTATTATAGTGTCAATTTTCTGCGTGGGGTCTGTTACATTATTGGTATGAAACAAAAGCTGGTATTCCATCCATGTCCAAAACCAAGTAGTGATGTAGGTAAGCAGGCGATGTTTGTTTTCAAAATAGCGGTAAATACTTGCCTCAGTTGTGCCCACCCTATTTGCGAGCTTTTTAAACGTAAAATCCTCAAACCCTAACTCGTGAATCATGCCAATGCTATGACGAATGATATTTCTGCCCAGTTCCGAAGATTCGGGATCACGCAGAAAGAGCGCAGGATTCATTTTTATCTGTAGCTGTAACTCCATTTTTTTGTCCAAATTTCCAAAACCGAAGTTAGCGCATAGCATCAAATGAATTTCGTTTCATCAGTTGCAGTTGACATGGTTTATTACATTTGCAGCGGTAAAACAGCATCATGATTCAAACACGTTTAGGCATACTTGGTGGCGGACAACTTGGTGCAATGCTCATACAGTCAGGTATAAGTTTTGGTGTTCCTATTTCGGTGTTGGAATCCGACCCGCACGCCCCTTGCTCTTTGTATGCTTCCACTTTTGTAGTAGGCGACCCGCTCAACTATGATGATGTAATGCGGTTCGGAGCGTCTGTAGATATTATAACTATTGAAAAGGAAGCTGTAAATGTAGATGCACTCATGGCTTTGCGCGACATGGGTAAAAAAGTTTTTCCTTCTCCTGAGATCATTGGTATGGTGCAGGATAAGTGGAAACAAAAACAATTTCTTTTAGAAAATAACATACCTGTAGTGCACGGCATATTAATAAACGATCCGGGCGAGCTAGAGGAAAAACTGAGCAATTATCCTGCTTGCCTAAAACTTTGTCGGGATGGATACGACGGAAGAGGAGTAATGATGTTACGAAGTGAAGAAGACCTCGCCGACGCTTTCGATGCACCTTCTGTATTGGAAAATTATGTCGCCATCAAGGAAGAGATTGCAGTAATTGTAGCCAGAAATGAAAACGGTGAAATAAGATTGTACGAGGCAGTAAGCATGGTGTTCAATAAAGAAAAGTACATTTTGGATTACCAGCTTTGTCCTGCAAGAATTAATGATGACATTTCGCGGCAAGCAAGCAACCTCGCCATCGCCGTAGCAAAATCTATGGACCTTGTGGGTATAGTGGCTGTAGAAATGTTTGTAACGGAAAATGACGAAGTGATTGTAAACGAACTTGCACCACGTCCTCACAATAGCGGCCATCACAGCATTGAAGCCTGTGTTACCTCACAATACGAGCAGCTACTTCGCGCGATATTCGGACTGCCGTTGGGCGACACAAGCACAAATGCTCCTTCGGTAATGGTAAACATCATTGGCAAAGCCGACATTGGCAGCAATCTCAAACGATCTGTTACTTCCCTCCTTACCATGAAAGATGTATATGTGCATTGGTACGGAAAAAAAGAGCGGCTCGGCAGAAAGCTGGGGCATGTTACCATCAAAGACAGACTTATAGAAAATGCCGTTGCCACCGGCGAAACAGTACGCAATATTTTAAACAGTTAATATGAGCAAACCATTGGTTGGAATAATAATGGGCAGTAGCTCCGATGCAGATGTAATGCGCCCCGCAATGAATGTGTTGCAGGAATTTGGCGTTGCGTGCGAGTTTAATGTTGTGTCAGCCCACCGCAGCCCACAGCTTATGTTCGATTATGCAAAAGAAGCTCAGACAAACGGACTAAAAATAATAATTGCCGGTGCGGGCGGCGCTGCACACTTACCCGGAATGGTGGCCGCAATCACTACCCTACCAGTGATTGGCGTTCCCGTAAAATCTTCCAATTCTATAGACGGATGGGATTCCTTACTTTCTATTGTTCAAATGCCTAATGGTGTACCCGTAGCTACCGTGGCAATAAATGCAGCCTACAATGCCGGACTGCTCGCAGTGCAAATGCTTGCAAGTAATGACGAAGCATTGCAACAAAAACTCCATCAGTTCAAAGAAAAAAACCTTCAGAGAGTAAGAGAAATGCAGCAAAGTCTTTCGGCGTAAATTTCGCATCTGGCTTTACTTCATTGGAAGGCTTTCGACTGATGTCTTTCATAAAAACTAAAGAAAAAAACAAACACACAATCTATATCTTCGCCCCAAATTTTTTGAAATAATGAATTTGCACGAATACCAAGCCAAGGAATTATTGAAGCGATATAATGTGCCTACACAAGGCGGTATTGCTGTTGACAATGTAGATAACGCCATAAATGCCTACAAGCAAATGGCAGTTGATAACGGAACAAAATTCGCAGTTGTAAAAGCACAGATACACGCGGGCGGTAGGGGTAAAGGAACGATGAAGGAAGTGCCGGAACAGCATGGTGTAAAGGTGGTGAAAAGCGCAGATGAGGTAGCTACAGTTGCAAAAAACATTCTTGGAAATACGCTTGTTACCATTCAAACAGGCGATGCGGGTAAAGTGGTAAATAAAATTCTGGTAGCGCAAGACATGTATTATGATGGGCCGAGCGAGCGTAAAGAGTTTTACCTCTCTATCCTACTCGACCGTGCTACGAAGCAAAACGTAATCATGTATTCCACGGAAGGTGGAATGGACATTGAAGAAGTGGCGCATCATACTCCTGAAAAGATTTTTAAAGAGTGGGTACATCCCAACATGCCGCTGCAAGGTTTTCAGGCGCGTAAGATTGCTTTCAACTTTGGCTTGAGCGGTGAGGCATTTAAGAACATGACGAAGTTTGTTACGAACCTCTACAATGCTTATGTAGGTCTTGATTGCTCAATGCTTGAAATCAATCCGTTGTTTAAATCTGCGGACGATAAAATAATAGCTGTTGATTGTAAGATGAATGTGGACGACAATGCACTGATGCGTCACCCTGATCTTGCAGATATGCGCGATAAGCATGAAGAAGACCCTACCGAAGTTGAAGCTGGTGAGCATAATCTTAACTATGTGAAACTGGATGGCAACGTAGGTTGTATGGTGAATGGTGCAGGCCTTGCGATGGCAACAATGGATATGATAAAACTTGCCGGTGGCGAGCCTGCAAACTTCCTTGATGTTGGCGGTTCTGCAAATGCACAAACAGTAGAAGCAGGTTTCCGCATTATACTGAAAGACCCCAATGTAAAAGCTATTCTTATCAACATCTTCGGTGGTATAGTTCGTTGCGACCGTGTAGCTGCCGGTGTTATTGAGGCTTATAATAAATTGGGCAACATCAACATTCCAATCATCGTTCGCTTGCAGGGAACAAATGCTGAAGAGGCGAAAAAACTAATTGATGAAAGCGGACTTAAAGTGCAGTCGGCCGTTCTTTTAAGCGAAGCTGCGGAGTTAGTGCAGAAGGCTGTAAGCGCGTAAAAAAGTTTGTTTTATAGATATGAAAGGAGCTGCTTCGGGTGAAGCGGCTCTTTTCGTTAGAATATTACAAAGCAGTGGTAGCTACGATTTCCTAAACACCCATTGCATCATATCTTTCCAACTTGCTTTTTTTCCGTACATGAGGATGCCTGTGCGATAGATTTTAGCGCTGAGCCAGGTTGTAAATAAAAATCCTCCGATCATACATACTACAGAGGCTGCAAGTTCCCACCATGCTACAGTTCCAGGAAAACCGAATGGTAAGCGCGCCATCATGATGATGGGGGATGTGAAA
>CALMWT010000139.1 GCA_937870855.1 uncultured Taibaiella sp. | reverse complement strand
AACGCTGGGAGAACTTTGTCTTAGTCCCATGGGTTTGAGCCTGGTGAGCAAACTAAGTCCGCCAAGGTTTACGGCACTGATGATGGGTGGTTTTTTCCTTTCCACTTCTATTGGAAATAAAATGAGTGGTGTGCTGGCGAGTATGTGGTATGGCTATGAAGATAAGGCCAACTTTTTCCTCGTAAACTGTGTGCTTCTGCTTATTGCAGCAGGGCTTGCTTTTGCCATTTTAAAATGGCTGAACAGTGTGATGCGGGAAAAAAATATCAGTTGATTTTATGGTTTCAAACACGGTATCCCGCGTAAGGAGGTAATTCTTTCAAAGCTGGATAATTGCTTTCATTTTTTTCTATCTTGAGGGTTCTCTAAAACAAATAACTGAATACAAATGTCATTACCAAACAAGCCGAAAGGCGATGCTGCGGATGAATTGGGCAGCACATTAGACCGCCCCATTTCGTTCGATACTAACCCATCAAAAAGCGGACATCCCAAGGGTTTGTGGGTGCTTTTTGGTACCGAGATGTGGGAGCGTTTCAACTTTTACGGAATGCGCGCAGTCCTCACCTTATTCATGGTACATGCGCTTACCATGAAAGAAGCAGATGTCTCCCTCATTTACGGAGGCTTCTTAGGATTATGCTATCTCACACCCATGTTGGGTGGCTTCATAGCCGACCGTTTTTTGGGTAACAGAGCTTGTATTTTACTTGGAGGAGCATTGATGGCGATAGGTCAGCTTTTTCTTTTTGCTTCAGCTAGTCTTTTTGCTTCCGATCTTGGTTTAGCAACTTCACTTACCTGGGCTGCACTTGGCGTTATCATTTTGGGCAATGGCTTTTTTAAACCCAATATATCAAGCATGGTGGGTAGCCTTTATCCCCCAACCGAAAAGAGTAAACTCGACACAGCCTTCACAATTTTTTACATGGGCATAAACCTCGGTGCGCTGCTTAGTCAGTGGCTCTGCCCCTTGATTGGCGACAGAGAAGTTGATGGTGTCCGCGATGTGTTTGCATTCCGTTGGGCGTTTCTTGCTGCTGCAATTGCTATGATATTGGGTACCCTTATTTTTTTGGTGCTGAAAGACAAGTATGTAGTGAACCCGAAAGGAGAACCAATTGGAGGAAAACCTACAAAACAATCAGCAGCTTCTATTGCTGAAAATGGTGAAGATGCAAGAGCACAATTTTCAACCGGTGCGTTGGTTGGCTCTCTCATTGCTTTTGTTGCACTCATTTTCTCCTTTCATCTATTCGCAGGTCAAAACTGGATATACTCGGTTATCTATGCAAGTGGTCTTACGCTGGCAGGTCTCATTCTCACCGACAAAGCATTGACTAAAATAGAACGCGACCGAATACTTGTTATCTACATTGTTTCCTTCTTTATCATTTTCTTTTGGGCAGCTTTCGAGCAGGCTGGTTCATCACTTACTTTCATCGCCAACAATCAAACCGACCGCAACTTCTTAGGTTTTGTAATTCCACCCAGCATGGTGCAGATTTTCAATGGTTTGTTTGTTGTTATCCTTGCTTTTCCTTTCTCCTTTATGTGGGATAAGCTGCGCAGCAAAGGAGCGGAACCAATTTCACCAGTGAAGCAAGCCGTGGGATTAGCCCTTATTGCTTTGGCATATTTCATTATCGCAAACAATGTAGCAGATCTTGGTATCAACGGAATGTTAGCCGTTAAATGGTTGATTCTACTTTATCTTATCATGACGCTGGGTGAACTTTGCCTTTCGCCCATCGGACTATCACTGGTAGGAAAACTTTCGCCAAAACGTTTTGCCTCATTGCTATATGGTGTGTTCTTTCTGTCAAATGCATCAGGCTATGCACTTGCTGGTACGCTTGGTTCTATCGTTCCACCTACCGGCGACAAATACACAGCTGCTTCCAAACTTGGTATAGATCTTCAGGCGGTTCTTGATAAGACAATTACCCCTACTACAGAACAGCTTGCATTGCTTACAAAAAATCAACTTCCAACCGAATATCCACAGTTTGCAAGTTTCACCATTCACAATCTCTATGAATTCTTTATGGTGTTCGTAGTGCTTTGCGGTGTGGCTGCAATCCTGCTTTTTTTAATTAGTCCGCTGCTGAAGAAGATGATGCACGGTGTGCGATAGTTTTATTTGAAAAGCTTTAAGAAGTCCTGCATCCAATATTGCAGGACTTTTATTTTTTCTTGTTTTTCGCCGGCTTTAAATTGCGGACTTTTCACACCATCACTATGAAAATATTCAGACCCGGATTTATTGCCTTGCTTTTATTTTTCTTCTTTTCTGGAAATACAAATGCGCAACGACTTTCCGACAACAATAATATTGGCTGGTTTTGCAGTCTGAACACCATTCAACTCAATAAGAAATTTTCTTTGTGGCTAGAATATCAATGGCGCAGTGATAACCTGGTTACCGACTGGCAACAATCACTTTTTCGTACAGGTATTCAATACAATTTTAAAAATGGCGTAAGCGCATTGGTTGGTTATGGCTACATCATCACTTATCCTTACGGCGATTATCCCGCAGGGCCTTATACCATTCCAGAGCATCGGATATTCCAGCAGCTTGTATGGAATGATGCTATTGGCAGGGTAGGGTTAAACCATCGGATAAGATTGGAACAACGTTACCTCGGAAAGATTGATCAGAAGGCGCCGGAATACAAAGTTGATGACTGGACTTATCTGAACCGTGTACGTTATCAGCTAAGGGCAACCGTGCCGCTCAACAAAAAGAAGTTGGAAGACAAGACCCTATTCGCGGCAGCTTACGATGAGTTATTTATTGGATTTGGTAAAAACGTAAACCAAAATATTTTCGACCAAAACCGGATTGGCTTGCTGCTCGGTTATCAATTCAATAAGACTTTAAGAATAGAAGCAGGTTTTTTAAATCAGACAGTGCAACAATCAGGTGAGATCGGAAATCGGGAAGTGTACCAGTATAACAACGGTGCAATTGTAAATATTTACACCAATCTGTTCAACTAAGCAAGATATTCTACCACACCCGCAATACCTTGTCCGCCGCCTACACAGGCTGTAACCATTCCATATTTTTTGTTCAATCTTTCAAGATCGTTCAATACCTGAATAGTGAGTTTTGCACCACTGCAACCCAGTGGATGACCTAATGCAATAGCTCCGCCATTTATGTTTACGATCTCCTCATTCATCCCCAGTTCGCGGATTACTGCCAGCGACTGCGATGCAAATGCCTCATTCAATTCTATAAGATCAATTTGATTTAAACTCATTCCAGCCTGTTTCAAAACTTTGGGCACTGCTGCTACCGGCCCGATTCCCATAATGCGGGGATCAACTCCCGCAGATGCGCAAGCCACCAATCTGCCCCAGGGTTTTATTCCCAATTGGTTCATTAGTTTTTCGCTCATTACTATTACAAATGCAGCCCCGTCTGATGTTTGGGATGAATTGCCTGCTGTCACTGTTCCGCCCTGAGCAAACACGGAGGGAAGCTTTGCAAGCGCTTCTAAAGATGTATCTGCGCGTGGGCCTTCATCGGTATCAATTATAAATTCTCTTTCAGCTCTTTTTCCTTTTTCATTCACATACACATCTTGCACCGCAATGGGAAGAATTCCTTTTTGGAAATGACCTGAATTTATAGCGTTGATGGCGCGCTGGTGGGAACGATATGCAAACCCATCCTGATCGGAGCGGGAAACTTTATAATCGTGGGCTACCTGCTCTGCGGTAAGCCCCATACTTAAATAATAATCAGGGTGGGTAGTGGCAATGCTGTAATTCGGTACTGTTTTCCATCCGGCGGTGGGCACAAGGCTCATGCTTTCCGTTCCGCCTGCAATAATGCAATCTGCCATGCCGCTCTGAATTTTTGCTGTTGCAATAGCTATGGTTTCTAACCCCGATGCACAATACCGATTGACCGTTACCCCGGCCGCCCATTCGCCCACCGCGCGGTTGGCAATAATGCGCCCCACCTGCAAACCCTGCTCTGCTTCGGGCACGGCATTGCCCACTATTACATCTTCTATAAGTTGCGGGTCGAGGGCAGGAACGTTTGCCAGCAAACCTTTGATAACATCTACAGCAAGATCGTCGGGACGATAAAAGCGGAAGCCTCCTTTTTTTGCCTTGCCTACTGCTGTGCGATAACCTGCTACTATATATGCTGCCTGCATGTGGTTGTTTGTTTTTTTGGGTTGAGGAAAAGTCCTGTGTGGGCGGTGCTATTGTTTTTTAAAATTAAGAAACGGATATTGAACGATGTCTTAAAAACTGAGCGCGATGAAGAGCGTATGGGATGATTGTGTATTCAGGTTTTAAACGTAATGAACAAACAGTTACGATTTGCTTGCGGCATTTATTGCCTGGGGATGATGGAGGTTGTGTAACTGGAGCCATAACCTGCCCATACGCCCAGTGCGCCTCCCCTGATGTTGGTTTGTACGTTTACGGGTGCGGCGAAGGGGTTGCCTACGGTTCCTGTGGCATATTCGTAGGTGCGGAAGAAATTATATACGCCGCGATCTATGGCGCACCAGCGGAGGGTGACGGTGTCGCCACGGAAGAATAGCCCGAGTGAATCGAAGTTTGGCTCTTTGGTGCGGTTGTAGCCGGCGGAGATGAAAAGGCTGTCTATGGTGGTGCCGTTTACTACATCGTCTTCAAACACGGAGTTGAATGCGGGGAGGAATAGGTCGTTGTTTCGGCTGGTGAAGTATCGGAGGTAGTTGCCGGGTGTGTCGGGGTCTTTGAATTTCACGTACATGTACATTGAGGTTTGGAGCTTTGGCTCGCCACCCGGACGGCGAAACCAAATGGAGTCAACAGGGCGAACGGAGGGGATTTTGGTTGTTGCTTCGTAGGTTTTGCCATCGTGTGAGACGGTGAGGGT
>CALMWT010000138.1 GCA_937870855.1 uncultured Taibaiella sp. | reverse complement strand
TTTATTCATAACGGTTACACTGTTTTTGTGTCAACCTATTTTAGGACGAGGCAATGTTTGGCAAAAACAAAGAGGTTTGGATTACACTCCCCTTTTTCAATTCTTATTATCTAAAGTTGGTTCTAAGTGGCATGAAGTATTTAGTGAAGCAAAATCCAGGTTGGATAAATGTGACCCTATCTTCTGGATGGTTGCATTAGTTAAAAATGACCGAAAAGATTACGTAAGAGTCGGAGAAGCATCGTATTTCTCTGGTTTGCTTGTTGATGAAGAAAATTTTTTACAAATTACCAATCCAGATTTGAAGGCATCTGACTTTCAACCCGCCTGTAGCTGCTGTACACATACCTTTAATGGAAAGGTGTTTGGAACTCAAGAAAAATAGTTTTGTCACTGCCGTGTTTTCCCAACCACACTTACTCACAGCACCCCCACAATGGGTGCTATCGCCGCAAAAAAACTTCATAGCATACCCTGCCCTGCCCCAAAAAAAACATAAGGTTGCGCTGCAATCATTAACAATAAACAATCATAATCCTAACTTCGCCGCATAAAAATTTCGGATTCTGTAGTGCGGAGTTCGGATTTGTTTTTCGCATTTTTACTTTTTCACTTCAACTATGGGTCTTTTCGATAAACTTTTTAAACGCAACAAAGAACAGCAAGAGCAAAAAGAGGCTTTAGATCAGGGGCTGCAAAAAACTAAAGATGGTTTTTTTTCGCGCATCACAAAGGCTATAGCCGGTAAAGACACGGTGGATGAAGAGGTGCTGGATGAATTGGAAAATGCGCTGGTAAGTGCGGATGTGGGTATTGATACTACAGTAGCAATCATAAGGCGAATAGAAGAGCGGGTGAAACAAGACAAGTATGTAGGCACTTCGCAACTGAATCAAATATTGCAGGAAGAGATTATGGCGATGCTTACCGATGCTTCGACCAATGAATTTGCAACGTTTGATGTGCCTGCCGGAAAGAAGCCTTATGTGATACTGGTAGTGGGGGTAAATGGTGTAGGAAAAACAACTACGATAGGAAAGCTGGCGCACAATTTTAAGAAGAATGGCAAGTCGGTGTTGCTTGGTGCAGCAGATACATTTCGGGCAGCGGCGGTAGATCAGCTTACTATATGGAGCGAGCGTGTGGGTGTGCCGATTGTGAAAAAGGAAATGGGTAGCGATCCGAGTTCGGTAGCGTTCGATGCGGTGGCGAGTGGTATGGCCAGAGATTCTGAGGTGGTGATAATAGATACAGCCGGACGTTTGCACAATAAGGCTTACCTGATGGATGAACTTGGAAAGATTCGCCGCGTTATTAGTAAGAAAATGCCCGATGCACCTCACGAGGTATTGCTGGTGCTTGATGGCAGTACCGGACAAAATGCACTTGAGCAGGCAAAACATTTTACGGCAGCTACAGACGTAACCGCCATAGCGATAACGAAACTCGATGGAACAGCAAAAGGTGGTGTGGTATTAGCTATTGCCAACCAGTTTAAAATTCCGGTGAAGTATATAGGTGTTGGTGAGAAGATGGAAGACTTGCAGGTTTTCAACAAAGGAGAGTTTGTAGATAGCTTGTTTAGTCTGGAGAAACCTAACAGGTTTTAAAAACCTGTAGTTTAGCTTAGCCCAGCAGCATTCTTTTCAAATCTTCAATTCCTTCTGTAGCCGGCTTTTCAATAGGGATGATGGAGTAATAAGAAGTATCAGGAATCTGTTTGTCTATCACATATTTCGCTACGCGCGGCAACACATAATCTATTAATCCTGCGGCAGGATAAACCACTAACGTAGAACCTATCAAAACAAATATATCCGCAGATCGCATTATAGGAATGGCATGTTCTATCATTGGCACAGCCTCTTCAAACCATACAATATGCGGTCGCAACTGTGCGCCATCTTCAGCTTTGTCGCCCAGGTTTATATCTCCTTCAATTGGGTAAATCAGTTGTTCGTTCTGTTCGCTCCTCATTTTCAAAATCTCTCCGTGCAGGTGCATCACGTTTGTAGAGCCAGCTCGTTCATGCAGGTCATCAATATTTTGCGTAACGATATGCACATCGAAATGTTCTTCAAGTTCTGCCAAACCGTAGTGCGCTTTGTTTGGTTTTGCCTCAAGCACATTCTTTCTGCGCATGTTGTAAAATTCCAACACTAATTCAGGATCGCGTTTCCAGGCACGAGGCGTAGCTACATCTTCAATTCTATGATTTTCCCAAAGTCCATCGCTATCGCGGAAAGTTTTCAAACCACTTTCTGCACTGATACCTGCACCTGTTAGCACCACAATTTTTTGTTTCTTCATGATTCCAATTTACTTGATAACTGTAAACACCATCGCTCCATTTTCACCATTGCCCGATATTGTAATGAAGTAGGTTCCTGATGCAAAAAGATTGAGCGCAATTTCTGTGAGATTACCAACAAACTTTCCTCCGCCACAGCGCCTTCCGTTGAAAGAAAATATTTCGTAGGTCTCAAATTGCTGGTCTTTCATCTTGATAAACAAAACATTTTTTGCCGGAACCGGATAAATAGAAACGCTCGGCTCGTCATAAATATTTTGAACAGGAGTTGCCTGATCCATCACATATTTTGTAAGCACCGGATAGTGGTCGGACACATCGGAAGTGTAGGAACTAACCCAACTCGTTACTTTGTCCTCGAGCATTGCCGCACTGCCAGGTATGTAAAAGGATGCAACTTCATTGCTAACAAGCACATGATCTATAAAGCCAGGATAACCAGCAATAGAGGAAACGCCATTTAGAGAAAGAGGTAACGTCAATGCCTTGTACGAGTTGCCATCAATGCTGTCCTTTACAAATTCAGCATAATTACTTTCCGTAAAACTGGCGCAAATAGACACATCGAGATCATCGTTGAAATCGCCCAGTAAAATGATTCTGTCGTTTGCAAAATAAGTATCTAAAGTATCCTTCAATTCTAAAGCGCCGGCATACCTTCTAAAACAAGAACTGTAATCGCTGTTTGCCTTTGCATGAATAATTACGAATTGGAACTGCCTCCATTGATTGTCTTTTCCTAAAACCTCGGCACTAACCAGATAAGGAAATCGCCCGCTTGCCCAGTAATTGTACGCTGAAGAACTCGTTCTCAATAATGCCCGTCCGCTTACATTTCTCACCACAGAACTTCGGTAAACAAAAGCCAGTTTTTGTGCTGATTTGTATTGCGAACTCGATGGACTACTCGCAAAACTTCCAAACGGACTTACCAGATAATTATAACCATTCAACGATTGGGTAAGACTTTTTAGTGAGTCTGTATTTACAATTTCTGTAAGCGCATAAATGTCGGCATTCAGCGCATTCATTATCGTTCTGGTTTTTGTCATTTCTGCGGGAAGATTGGAATTATTATCTCCGAAAAATTCAAGGTTCCAGTTCACTATTTCCAAAGTATCGTGGTCGGAAGTTTGCGCAATAATTGAAAAATGTGAAAGCATTAATACCGTAACACAAACACTCACCGCACACGAAAATATTTTCAATCTCAATCAGTTTAGTTTAGGCGGTGTATATCGGCAATGACTATCAAATAATGAACGGCTATCGAAGATGTGCATCAAAATAGTCTGTGATTTTCTGCATTAAATGCACCCTGTCTTTGCCGCGCACATTGTGTTCATGTCCGGGATACACAAAGTAATCTACTTGCACCTGCTCATCTACAGCTTTCTTCAAAAAATTCATTGAATGCTGCCATACAACAGTAGCGTCATCCGTTCCGTGAATCAAAAGCAATTTCCCCCGCAGGTTTCCAACTTTCGTTAGCAAGTTTGAATTTGCATATCCTTTGGGATTATTTTCCGGCGTATCCATATAACGCTCTGTGTACATCACTTCATACATGCTCCAATCCATAACAGGCCCACCGGCAACACCTACTTTAAAAACATTGGGATGTAGCAGCATTAGCGAAGTGGTCATAAATCCACCATAGCTCCATCCGTGAACGCCCATTCTCTTTGCATCTACAAAAGACAGCGATTTGAGATACTCAACTCCTTTCAACTGATCCTCCATCTCAATAGTTCCAAGTTTGCGAAAAGTGGCTTGCTCAAACTTCCGTCCTCTGTTGGCGCTTCCTCTGCCATCCATGGTAAAAACAATGTAGCCGCGCTGCGCAAGATATTCATACCAAAGATTACCACTTTCAGGAAAAGAATTTTTTACTAACTGCGCGTGTGGGCCATTGTAGAGATAAACTATTACAGGGTATTTTCTTCTTGCATCAAAATCTGTTGGCAAAATCAGTTTTCCATAAAGTGGCGTTCCGTCATTCGCTTTCAGGTTTACATTTTTCACTTCGGGGTGTTCATATTCTGCAAGTGTATTTTGTGCTTCCACTAACACCTTTGAAAAACTATTTTGAGTTGAACGAACAAGACTTACCCTTGGGGTTCCGGCTGCGCTGTAACTGTCGAAAATAAAATTGCCGTCCTCACTTGCTATGGCATTATGAACACCCGGCTCCTTGTCTATTCTTCTCATACTTCCATCTATCCAGCTAACGACATATACATGCTTCTCAAGCGGAGATTCCTTTGCAGCCGTGATGATTATTTCCGATTGCTTTTCATTGAAGCCAAGAATTTCGTTCACATCATAGTTGCCTTTTGTAAGTTGACGAAGCTGCTTTCCGCTTGTGCTAAACAAGTACAAGTGCATATAGCCATCTTTCTGACTCCACCAGACAAACTGATCATTTCGGTTGGGTAAAAATTCCAGCGGATGCTGCGGCTCCACATAAGTTTTGCTGCTTTCTTCAAATAAAGTTTTCACTTTCTTCCCTGTTTTTGCATCGTACTGATTTAGTTGCAAATGATTTTGATCCCGATTCAGCAGTGCGATATAAACATGCTTTTCATCAGGACTCCAGGTTACTGCCGTTAGGTATTGATCACGAGGTTCGCCCGTTGCTATTTCTATTGTCTTTTTAGTTTCCATGTCGAAAACCCTCAAAGTCACTTCGTGCGATGTGCCGCCAGCCATTGGGTATTTTACAAGATCAACAGTTGCAGGTGTTCTATTCCAGTTTACAACAGGATAATCGCTCACCATTGTCTGATCCATACGATAGTACGCGAGATAGTTGCCGCGCGGCGAAAAGAAAATTCCATTTTCAATTCCAAACTCATTTCTATGAACTGACTGACCATTAAGAATATTTTTGTCGGCGTCAGTTGTTACCTGTATTAATTGCCCCTCATGAGTTGCGAACCATAAATTATTCTCTACTGTAAATGCCAGTTTCATGCTTTTATGCACTGTGAGATGAGCAGCGTTTTTGGGTAAAGACAACCATTTATTCCAGCGAAAATTTTTCCCTGCTAATATGCCCCGGTAAAGTGTGTTGCCACTATTGAAATAAGCGTAGTCATTATCAATCCAATTAAAAACCGGCAAGCCCTTTAGACTATCCTTGCCAAACAGATTTTTATTCAGTGATGGAAGATTTTCAATAGTATCGGTATTGCCAGAAGGAAAATTCATTTTGATTAAATAATCGTTTCGTCCGTCTTTTACAACCTGATAAAAATTATTTGAACCTGGTTGCCAACTTGGTTGCTTTATATTTTTCAAAGCAAGTGTGGTGGACATTCCGTTCGTTGCTTCCGCAATTGTAAATTTCTTTTTTTGAGCGAAAGAAGACGAACAAATGGAAATGAAACCGGCTACGAGCAGGCACATTTTTTTACTGATGATCATAGGAAAAACTAAGTTGAGATTGTAACAAAACTAAAGCTAAACAATCTATTATTTTACACAACCAAAAGGGTGATTTAACCGTTTAGACTGTAGCTTATTTCATAAAAATGTATCGTTTTTCAATCCTCATCGTTTTCATTTTCCTGCCTGTTTTTGCATTTGCCCAGTTCGAGTATTTTAATGGGGAACAATTTTGGCGCAAACTGCAATTGCACTCCACTACCGACAAGCCCAACATTCAGGAAAGTGATACCGTGATTGTTGTGGCGAGCAACCGGGTGATGGATCAATCAACATTTCGCTACCTGACTGAGAAAAGAGATGGAAAGCAGATCAAATATTTTGTGGTGTACTCCGGTAAGGATAAGTGGCATGTTCAACCCGTTTATTCATTGAAGGATGCAGTGTCGCTGATGCCTGATA
>CALMWT010000137.1 GCA_937870855.1 uncultured Taibaiella sp. | reverse complement strand
ATTTGCTCAAAAACTTCAAAATACCTACAGCCATTTTGATATAGTCGTGATCGAGAACATTTCCAATGACCTTGTGTTGCCGCCATCGCAGGCGTTTCATTTATTGCGTATCATTCAAGAAGCAATCAATAATGCGGTAAAGCATAGCAAGGGAAATAAGGTCAGTATAAAAATTGAAAGTACAATTGGCTGGACTGTGACCGTAAGTGACAATGGTGTGGGCATGAATGATGCAAATGAAATGGACGGAAACGGTTTGCAAAACATAAAAAGAAGGACGGAACTATCTGGTTGGGAAGTGACATGGATTTCTAATGAAAATGGGGGAACTACTGTAATTGTTCAGCCTACTACAATTTAGTTATTGCCGCTTGCAGCTGAAAGTTGGAAATTTACAGGGTATGGAAATGATAAATATTGCTTTGGCAGAAGACAATCCTGTAAACAGGCATACGTTTTTGCAAAAGATACAACATATCAATTATTGCAAGCTGGTGTTCACCTCCGTAAATGGAAGTGATTGTTTGGAGGAATTGAAGGGGTTGCCCGATTCTAAACTTCCGAAGATCATCTTCATGGATATTGAAATGCCAAAAATGAACGGCATTCACGCCATCTCTCTTGCCAAAGGAATTTACCCACAGATTCATTTCATAGTTCTAACTGTTTTTGATGATGATGAAAAAATTTTTGAGGCAATAAAAGCTGGCGCGTCTGGCTATCTTTTAAAACATGAATCTGCTTTAGTATTTGAAGAGGCGATTAAAAATGTGCTTGAATTTGGTGGCGCACCCATGAGTCCAGCCATTGCCAGAAAAGCCTTGCACTTACTTAGCAAATCAACATATCCAGAAAAGGCGGTTTCAGGTACTTCTCTTCCTGCAGATATTACCGAGCGGGAAAAAGAAATTCTTCAACACCTGGTAGGGGGGAGAGATGCAAAATGGATTGCCGGTTCACTTGACCTAAGTGTTTTGACGGTAAGGAAACACATTGCCAATATCTACGCGAAGCTGCATATAAATTGCAAAGCCCAGGCCATAAACTTAGCGCACAAAGAAGGCTGGTTTGGTTAAGCCTGCTTGTTGAATTGCGTCATCGTTTGCGCTATTCCCTGCGTTGCAAAACTTTCTATAATGGCGACCGACTTAAGAATGTTTTCTTTTACCAGAGGAAGCTCGTCTGAAGTCCATCGTCCCAATACATAATCTACCTGATGTCCTTTCGGAAAATTGCTGCCGATGCCAAACCTTAATCTGGGATATTGATCAGTCTGGAGCAATTGGTCCATACTTTTCAAACCATTGTGCCCACCCGGACTTCCACTGCCACGCAACCTCACTGTTCCTAAAGGCAGCGCGAGTTCATCCATTACAACAAGGGAATTTTCGATGGCGATCTTTTCTTTATCCAACCAATATTTAACTGCCTTCCCGCTTAGATTCATGTAGGTAGTGGGTTTTATCACCACAAAGGTTTTTCCCTTCCATTTACAAGTTGCAATATATGCATGGCGACCAAGTTCAAAATTACCTCCGTATTTTATGACGAATGCGTCTGCCACATCGAAGCCAATATTATGACGTGTAGCATCGTATTCAGCGCCAATATTTCCTAGTCCTGCAATAAGAAATTTCATTGGGGCGAAGATAGATTTTCCGGATTTTACACAATTTGCTATTTTGTAAACGAAACCAACTATTACGGCTTTTTTTACGTCTTTTACCAAGTGAAAAACCGATGAATGCTATTTGTTTTTCAAATCAAGTTTAATTTTTGACTATGAAGAGAACTTTATACTTTGTTTTGTGTGCGGTATTGACGCTCTTACTCGCATCAAATGATTCTTTCGCTCAACCGCAGTATTACAACGCCTTCACAGGGAACAGTACCAATCACTTCCCCTTAAACTCCACTACCAACAAAGTTCAGTGGGTTTATGCTCCCTCGGTTTTTCATAGCAATGGTACAACTGGTACGCCTGCGCCCATGGGTGCCATTACCAAAATATATTTTAAAATGGGAGGTACAATAAATGCCGCCTCCGCTTATACAAGTTTTTCATTGTCGCTGGGGCAGAATGTTGGAACCATTAATGTATTTCCAAACACCACCTTTACCGGAGGTTTGACGCAGGTTTTTAGCCAAAGTTCATTTAAGTTTACGGGCGCTGTAGCTAATCAGTGGTATGGCTTCACACTGCCTGCACCATTCCTATACAATCCTACTCTTTCTTTGGTTTTTGAAATGACAACCACATCAACTGCCGGTGGAAATACGGTATCTCAAACACTTGGAACTGGTTTCGAGCGTATTTGGGGTGCAAATAGTGCAGTGAGTGGGTCGGGTGGAAATGGACTTGTTGATTTTGGATTTGACATTATTAACCTGATGCCTCCAGTAGTATCTGGTGGCGGTGTTTTTTGTGTAGGTCAAAACACGGTGTTAACAGCAACCCCTTCGTTTCCTATGACCAATCCTTCTTACTGGTGGACGCTCCCGAATGGAACAAACATTGTAACTCCGTCTATTACTTTGAATAATTTACAAATCAGTGATGCGGGCAACTATACAGTGAGAACTATAGGCGCTGCATGGGTAGGCGGGCCGATTGATACTTCTTCTGCTGCTGTAGTAAACATCACAGTTAACCCCATCCCCGGAAGACCAGTTGTAGCGCCCGTAATTACTTACTGCCAGGGTGAGCCATTCGATTCCATTCAGATTTACGGAGAAAACCTGAAGTGGTATACCGTGCCTACCGGAGGAACACCAGGTCCTTACCCTGCACTTAATACGAGTCAGCCCAGCACTGTTACTT
>CALMWT010000136.1 GCA_937870855.1 uncultured Taibaiella sp. | reverse complement strand
AAAATATACCGACAACAGTCATAGCCAAACTATCAAAGTGAACAAGCAATAAGCTAATCGCTTAAATGCAAAAACACTGAGGGCTGCCGAAAGGCAGCCCTTAGTGTTTTCAGGGAAGGTATATTCGAGCTTGAGGCATGATGCGCTACCCTCTAGAGAAATTAAAATCTATATGCCGGTTCTGCTGTAGGATATTTCGAAAGTTTTCTGCTATCTTTGCCTTCCGCTAAAGGTCAAAGTATTACTTTGACTTTTTCATTTACGGGCATAGTTCAATGGTAGAATAGAGGTCTCCAAAACCTTTGATCGTGGTTCGAATCCGCGTGCCCGTGCCACCTAATTTGATGATGTGATAATTTGATGATATGCTAATAGCATTTTTTACCAAATTACCCAATTGCCAAATTACCAAATTGAACTAATGGCAAAAATCGGAACATACATACAAGAAGCTTACGACGAGCTGGTACATAAAGTAACCTGGCCTACTTGGGATGAACTGCAACAGACTACCATCATAGTGCTGGTTTCTTTAATCATCATTACGCTAATTATATTCGGAATGGATATAGCGAGTGAGAACGTACTCGGTACTATCTATGACCTGTTAGGCAAGTAAACATGACAACAACAATGAGTGAAGCTGCAACTAATCAGGATACTAAATGGTATGTGCTGCGTGTAGTTAGCGGCAAGGAAAAAAAAGCCAAAGAATATCTTGACAAAGAGGTGAAGATATATGGCTGGAGCGACTCCATATTGCAGGTGCTTTGCCCTGTAGAAAAAGTATTTAAAGTGATTGCCGGAAAAAAGCAATTGCGCGAAAAAATACTTTTTCCTGGCTATTTAATGCTGGAGGCAAATGAGGGAAAGCTCTCCGACGACATGATCCAGACTATTAAAAATGTATCTGGTGTTATTCATTTTCTTGGTAAAGACAATCCCACTGCACTTCGCAAGTCGGAGGTAAATAAGATGTTTGGCAAGATGGATGAAGTGAGCGAACAGGGCATTGGTTATGCAGAACCATATATAGTAGGCGAAACTGTGAAAATTATTGACGGGCCTTTCAATGACTTTAATGGAACCGTTGAAGAAGTAAATGAAGAAAAGAAGAAACTGAAAGTAGTAGTAAAAATCTTCGGGCGTGCCACGCCGGTAGAACTAAACTACATGCAGGTAGAAAAAATTGCCTGACACACTACGTTATAATAGAAAAGCCACGGATTTTTTTCGTGGCTTTTTGTTTTTCGTGCATCGAACGATTTATCCTTCCAGATGGATGGAAATAACAATCATTCTTGTATTCAGTTCTTGTATTGCGTTTGTAAGTGGAATATTCTTGTCGTGATAGATTTGATTACTAAGCCCCTGACTTAGCTTAATCTCCGGAGAGAAAATAAAATTGGGATAGTAAAATTCAAACCCCACACCCAATTCATATCCAAGATCCATAGGTTTTACTTTCAGCCACTCATCCGATCGGCGCGAGCGTGCATTTGCTGCAAGGTCGTAATCAAACTTTCCACCTACCATTCCATAAAAGCGGAAGTTGTAAATACGATCACTTTTAAACTTCAATTGAAGGGGCAAGTGCATGTAGATGGATTCGATATTGCGGTTGGAAATACTGTCGTTAGGAGACATGGTGAATCCCAGTTTTTTATCCGCAAAAGAAAGGGAAGGAATGAAGCGCAGGTCAATGAACTTATTAAGCCGCAAGTTTGCCATCAAGCCAAGATTGAACCCCGGACTCCAACGCGGCTGAATCCTTTTGAAAGTATCAGTCTCTACAAACGAATTAGTGTACTTGATTCTGTATTGCGAAAAATTTGCACCGAATGTGATGCCGAAGTAATAAAGTTTATCGTCGTGCTCTGGCATATTGAGAATGCGTCGCTGCGCAAAAGCATTGGTACAGAGAAGAACAATCAGAAAAGAGAGCAAAGTTTTTAAGCGCATGTGCCGTTCTTAGTTATTGAATATAACGCTGGTTACGAAGATACAGTATGTATCGTGTTCACCAAGCAAACTGTAATCTACACTCTTCCGCGAGTTATTTCCGCTACTACGGAGGGATCGAGCAAGGTAGATGTATCTCCAAGATTTGAAGTTTCTCCCTCTGCAATTTTCCTTAAAATTCTTCTCATAATTTTTCCACTTCTTGTTTTAGGAAGCCCTGAAACGAATTGAATTTTATCGGGCTTTGCAATGGGCCCTATAATTCTGCTGACGGTTGCACCAATATCTTTTCTTGCAAGTTCTTCGTCTCCATGGTTACTGGCGTAAACTACAAAAGCATAAATACCAATTCCCTTCACTTCATGCGTAAAACCTACCACTGCGCTCTCCACCACTCCCGCGTGCATGTTAATTGCATTTTCTACTTCGGCCGTGCCAATTCTATGACCGCTTACATTCAACACATCATCTACCCGTCCGGTAATTCTATAATTTCCCTCCAGATCTCTTAAACATCCATCGCCCGTAAAATACTTGTCTGCATAGGCTGCAAAATAATTTGTGCGACATCTTTCATGATCGCCATAGGTAGTTCGTATCATGCCCGGCCAGGGAAACTTTATGCAAAGATTACCGGCGAGTCCATTGCCTTCAATTTCCTTTCCTTGTTCGTCCATCAACGCCGGTTGTATGCCCGGCAACGGCAAAGTGGCATGTGCTGGTTTTGCCGGAGTAATGCCTGCTAAGTTTGAAATCATAATACCACCGGTTTCTGTTTGCCACCATGTATCTACTATCGGACATTTGCCTTTGCCAATATGCTCATCAAACCAATGCCATGCTTCTTCATTGATAGGTTCACCTACACTTCCTAAAACTTTCAGACTGCTGAGGTCATGTCCATGAATAGGTCCTAAGCCATAGCTCATCAGACTGCGAATGGCAGTAGGAGCAGTGTAAAGAATATTCACCTTGTACTTATCAACAATATCCCAAAACCTGCTGGCATGAGGATAGGTAGGTACACCTTCAAACATAAGCGTAGTAGCGCCTGCACACAGCGGTCCATAAACTACATAACTATGTCCGGTTATCCATCCAACATCGGCTGTGCAAAAATGAACATCCTCTTGTTGGTACTGAAAGACATTTACAAAAGAGTAGGTGGTAAATACCATATAGCCGCCGCAAGTATGCACTACACCTTTCGGCTTTCCGGTGGAGCCAGATGTGTATAAAATAAAGAGCGGATCTTCTGCATCCATTTCTTCAGCCACACAATCAGGATTGCCCATTGTTTCTACTTTTCTGATCTCATCTTCCCACCACACATCGCGTCCTTTTATCATGCTCACAGGTGTGCGTGTTCTTGTTAGCACAATTACCTTTTTTACAAACCTGCATTGCACCAACGCATCATCAATAATGCTTTTCAGGGGAATATCTTTATTGCCGCGAAAAGCGCCATCGCAGGTTACAATGTATTCCGCAGTGGCATCTTGCAATCTGTCTGCAATACTTTGTGCGCTAAATCCTCCAAAAATTACAGAGTGTGTTGCTCCAATTCTTGCACAGGCTAATACTGCTATTGCAAGCTCAGGAACCATACCCATGTAAATACAAACGCGATCTCCTTTTTTCACGCCGTTGTTCTTCAGCACATTTGCAAACTGACAAACTTTAAAATGAAGGTCTTTATAGGTAAGTACACGATGATGCTCTTCAGGATCATTTGGCTCCCAGATAATTGCAGGACGGTTTGGGTGATTTTCTAAATGCCGGTCTATTGCATTCTCTGTGATGTTCATCTTTCCACCTAAAAACCATTTTACATCAGGCTGTTTAAAATTCCATTCTAGCACTTTGTCCCAGGTTTTTTTCCAAACAAAATGACTTGCTACACCTGCCCAAAAATCTTCAGGGTGTTCAATACTATGCTGATAAACTTCTTTGTAATGCGGGTGCGATTTTATCTGATATGGATAAGACATGTTCGGCTGTTTATTGCAACACACAAGTTAAAGGTTGAAGGCGATAATGGAAATAGATGTTTCACTGAGATTACGTTTCTATTCCTCGCAAAGAAACTTGTTCGCATATACTCGTGGGGGTACGGTTTTGCTAATCGTAACCTTCATCTAAAAACCGTTAATTATGTTCTATCACGTAAAAGAGTTACAATTTAATGCAAGAGTATCAGGGCCCGATCCCGCCTTCGCAACGCTGTTATTAGAACAGTTTGGAGGAGCAAACGGAGAACTTGCAGCCGCGCTTCGGTATTTCGGGCAAGCGTTTGGAGCAAAGAAAGCATTTCCCGATAAGTATGATTTGCTCATGGATATTGCTACCGAAGAGTTTAGCCATTTGGAAATTGTGGGAGCTACTATCCAAATGTTATTGCAAGGTGTAAACGGCGATCTGAAAAATGCTGCACAAGAATCAGAGATCATGCAGCTTTTAGATGGAAAGGCGAAGAAAGAAGAATTGATTCACAAGGCAATAGTAGCACCGGAACTTTTTGTGCAAACGGCAGGCGGACCTGCATACACCAACAGTCAGGGTGTTCCATGGACAGCAGCCTACATCAATGGCGATGTGCAGGGCGATCTTACAAGTGACTTGCGCAGCGATATGGGTGCTGAAACGCGGGCAAAACTGGTGTACGAATATCTATTGCAGTTTACTAACGACCCTTATGTAAAAGAAACGCTCAACTTTTTAATGACGCGCGAAGTAGCACACTTCCAGATGTTTGAAGCGGCATTAGATACACTACAACCCAACTTCCCTCCGGGCATTTTGCAGGCTGATCCACGTTACAGCAATCTGTATTTCAACATGAGTAACGGAAGCGAAATTCGTGGGCCATGGAATAAAGGAGAAAGTTCACAATTGGGAGAAGAGTGGCAGTATATCGAAGATCCTATTCGTAAGGTGATAGAGACAAATGGTCTGCTGGATTGTGAACCTGCGGGCACAGTGCGCACTGTGAAAGGAACGGACGAGGTAAGTTTTGGATTGAGCCGTGAACGTAGCGAGGAGATCAACGCGGCAGTGCCAATAGGTGAGCAACAATGGAACGATGCTTATCCTGAAAAAGATGCAGGCAAAGCCGGAAATGTTTAAGAAAAGACGAATGACTGAAACAACAGAGCAAACTACAAATACAACTTCAACAAGGGCGGATGGTGTAGCAATCGTTTACTACACTGATCCGCTTTGTTGCTGGAGCCGGGCAATGGAGCCACAATGGCAATTACTAAAACAAACCTTTAGCGATCAGCTTTCCATACGCTATTGCATGGGCGGACTTATTGCCGACTGGAATAGTTATCATGATACGATCAACTCGGTGAGCCGCCCGGTGCAAATGGGGCCCCTATGGATGGAAGTACATCACCGAACGGGCGTAACCTTGAACGATAAAATATGGATGACCGATCCGCCTGCCTCTTCTTATCCCGCTTGCATAGCTGTGAAATGCGCTGGCTTGCAAGGCAAACACTACGAAGAAGAAATGCTGAACCTGCTGCGAAAAACCGTAATGGAGGAAGGAAAAAATATAGCCAAAAATGCGGTATTGCTGGCGGCTGCGAAAAATATGACTACGCCTTTTGACAGGGAAAAGTTTGCGGAAGATCTAATGGGAGAAAAAGGTATGGAAGCGTTTAGAAAAGACCTCGAAGAAATAAAACAGGTGCAGGTGTCCCGCTTTCCTACGGTGGTGGTAAGCGCAAATGGCAAAGCCATAATGATAACCGGATATAGAAAATTTGAGGTGCTGAAAGAAGGCATTGAAAAGATGCTTTTAGGATAGTCGCCCAGGGTCTGCATTTGTGAGGGAAAGGTTTGCTGGGGAAAATGTTAACCTGCATGTTATCAGGTTCGTCAATGCCTTCATTGTTTTTCTGGTGCATGTTGTGGCTCATGCAGATTGGCAAAGCGATTACCTTTGCGCCGTTGTTTTATGATCACTGTTATTTCGGGTACAAATAGAAAGGGTAGCATGACGCTGAAGGTGGCGCGGCTATACCATAACCTGATGCTGGAAAAGGCGGAAGATACGCAGCTACTGTCGCTGGAAGACGTGAATGTGTGGGAGCGAAATGGAGCGTTGCTGCGTGTGGAGCAGGAGTTACTGATACCGTCTGAAAAATTTGTGTTTATAATGCCGGAATACAATGGCAGCTTCCCGGGAATACTGAAGTTGATGATTGATAATTCGGACATTAGAAAATGTTGGTGGCATAAAAAAGCAGCAATTGTGGGCGTGGCAGATGGGCGTGGCGGCAACCTGCGGGGTATAGATCATTTTACGAGCATACTGCATTACATGAAGATGAATGTGCTTTATAATAAACTACCATTATCGCGTATTAACGAAGAGGTGAGTATGGAAGGAAATTGGCTGAAGCCGGGTACTGTAGCTGTAATTGAGCATCAAATCGAGGAATTTCTGAAATACTAAACCCTATGAGGACAAGATTTCTTACCACACTTGTGCTGGTGATACTTGGCGAAATTTATAGCTTCATTCTTGTCCGCTCGGCGGTGCGGTCGTTGCCGGGGGCATGGCGTATTGGTGTGTTTTCGCTTTACGTGGGGCTTACTTTGCTTACCTGGTCGAGTATGATCTTTTTCAGAAAAATTGATTGGGCGAACCTTCCGCACATGTCGCGCAATATTTTCGTAGCGTTTACTATCGGTTTTTTTGTTGCAAAGATTTTGATAGCTGCGGTAATGTTGTTTGATGATTTGAGAAGAATAGTATTATGGCTCACCTGGAAATTCTTTCCGCCTGTAAATACGATGTCGGTGGCAGGAGAAAGTGGTATCAACCGGTCTGAATTTCTAAAATCGTTGGCGCTGATTGTCGGTGGGTTGTCTGTTTCAGGATTTCTTTATGGTATTACTAACCGCTATAACTATCAGGTAAAAAAACTGAAGATTTCTTTCAACAATTTACCGGCATCTTTTCGGGGATTGAAGATTGTGCAAATCTCTGATGTACATGCGGGCAGCTTTGATAATGATAAGGCTGTATTGCGAGGGGTAGAAAAAATAATGGCACAAAAGCCAGACATCATTGTTTTTACCGGCGACCTCGTAAACAACAAAGCAGAAGAACTGAAACCCTACCTCAATATTTTTTCTCGCTTGAAAGCGCCGTTAGGTATTTATTCCATTCTTGGCAATCACGACTATGGCGATTATGTAGAATGGCCATCAAAAGAAGCTAAAGCCTCTAACCTGGAAGAACTAAAACAAATGCAGGCACGAATGGGTTGGAAGGTGATGATGAATGAACACGTAGTGCTGGAAAAAGGAGAAGATAAAATAGCCATGCTTGGCGTAGAAAACTGGGGTGCAAAAGCGCACTTCCCAAAATATGGAGATTTGCGCAAGGCCTATGAAGGTCTACCCGAAAAGCAAGTTCCTTTCAAAATATTGCTATCGCACGATCCGTCGCACTTCGATGCGCAGGTGCAAACCATGTATAAAGACGTGGATCTTACCCTTAGCGGCCACACACACGGCATGCAATTCGGCATAGACATACCCGGCATAAAATGGAGTCCTGTAAAGTATGTGTATAGCAAGTGGGCAGGCCTTTACCAAACAGGCTCGCAATACCTATACGTAAATCGCGGGTACGGATTTCTGGGCTACCCCGGCAGGCTAGGCATATTGCCCGAAATAACAGTGATTGAATTAGTGTAGCGCCTTCTTTAGCAACGCATCAAGCGCTTGTGTACGCGGCGATAGTAAGTCTTTCGAAGCAGTATCGAGATGTGCTTTCATCTCTGTCATCAAGTCGCTCAACGCTTTGTTTTCATCTGCATTCTTCACGGTTGTGGTGGTTTCGTTCGCCTCGGTTTCATTAATGCTTTGGAGTAAAGTTTTTTCCATCGAAAAATTGATTTTAGAAATAAACGGCAGGTAAATGGCATTATTGTGTAGGGAAAGTAAAAATTTGCTCGCACAAAAACTCCGATATTTATACCACCATCTGATTTTTTATGTGGCATGGATTTGTGATTATCTCTTTCTCTAAATAAATTTTCATTCGGGCTTTCTATTTATGCAAACAATTGGCATCACAGGCGGAACCGGGTTCGTAGGACATCACCTCACAAAACTCCTGCAAGACAACGGATACACCGTTATCATATTTACGCGCAATATGCACAAAGTAAGCCGGCAGCAAAACGTAAAATATTCTTTCTGGAGCCCCTCCGAAAAAAAGTTTGACCTCACTTACCTTAAACAACTCGATGCCGTAATACACCTGGCGGGCGCTGGCGTAGCCGACAAACGCTGGACGCACAAACGAAAGGAAGAAATAAAAAACAGTCGCATTCTCGGCACCAGGTTTCTTATAGAACGCCTCACAGACCATGCACCGCAGTGCCGCACCCTCATTGCCGCATCGGCCATAGGATACTATGGTGAAGACAAGAACCGAAAAAACAACATCCCTTTTCACGAAGAAATGCCACCCGCCACCGACTTCCTCGCCAGCGTTTGCAGCAACTGGG
>CALMWT010000135.1 GCA_937870855.1 uncultured Taibaiella sp. | reverse complement strand
ACGCTCCAATTCTCCGGTTACCAGATTACGAACAATTACTCCTCTTGCTTTTCCGTCAATAATTACCACTTCCAGCATTTCATGACGTGAGTACTGAGTTACGTTACCCAAAGCCACTTGCCTTTCCAAAGCCTGATAAGCACCCACTAAAAGTTGTTGACCTGTTTGACCGGCTGCGTAAAATGTTCGCTGCACCTGAGTTCCTCCAAACGAACGATTGCTTAATAATCCTCCATATTCACGAGCAAAAGGAACGCCTTGTGCCACACATTGGTCAATGATACTCGCACTTACTTCGGCAAGGCGATAAACATTTCCTTCACGCGCACGATAGTCGCCACCTTTTACTGTATCGTAAAATAAACGGTAAGTACTGTCGCCGTCATTCTGATAATTTTTAGCAGCATTGATACCGCCTTGCGCAGCTATGGAGTGTGCACGGCGCGGACTATCCTGAAAGCAAAAAGTTTTAACCTTATAACCCAACTCCCCCAGACTTGCAGCAGCAGAAGCACCGGCAAGGCCCGTGCCTATTACTATCACTTCCAGTTGGCGCTTGTTTGCCGGATTTACCAACTTACAAGTTGATTTATAGGTGGTCCATTTTTCAGCTAATGAACCCGCAGGTATTTTAGAATTAAGCGGCATTACAATTTTGAATTTTTGAATTCTAAATTTTGAATTTTCTTAAGAAACCCAACCCATAAACATGGATACTGGCATTGCTGCAAACAATAAACAAATGACAATGGAGAAAACAATCCCGATGTTGCGGATCATCTTTTTGTATTTGTGCGTAGTAAGCCCCATGGTTTGGAATGCACTGTAAAAACCATGAACAAGATGCCAGGCCAATGAAAAAACGCCCAACAAATACACAACCACTACCCACGGTGCCTGAAATACTTCAATCATTTTTTGATAAAGATTGTGTGTGGTTCTGCCATTCACCAGTTCTGTTTCTTCCATACCACCGGTAATGCGGGAAGGAACCCAGAAATGAGCAACATGGATAACCAGGAAAAGCAAAATCAGCGTACCGAGCAAACCCATAGACCTACTGTACCATGCACTTGTTTTATTGCCTGGTTTTACGGCATATCGCTCTGTGCGTGTCGCCATGTTTTTTTGCGCCAGCATATACCCTTGCACCACATGAAGAATGATTCCTGCAAAGAGACCAACCTCCATAATGCGAATAGCGATGGTTGTGCCCATAAAGTCAGCAGCGGAATTAAACGCATCTTCCCCCACAAAAATCATGGAATTGACATAAGCATGAACTATCAAAAAAACAATCAGGAACAATCCCGTAAAACCCATTACCAGTTTCTTTCCTATAGAAGTGGTAAAGTAATGTTTCCAACTCATCGAACAGTATTTGTAAATAACTTGATTAAAAATCCCCGCAAAGATAATAGCCACCGCCTAATATCATAGTGATATACAGAGGTGATAATTTGTGCTACGAGCTTACAACCATTTTGAAAAATCACAGTTCAAATCAAAATAGGGTCAGCGCATTGAGTAAAAGTTTCTACCCTGCCCTATTTATTGGCACATTGAAAACTATTCAATTGTTCGCGGCATCATATTTAAGTCTTTTTCCAAAACCACAACACTTATGGCAACTCAAACAGCGCCGACTATTGCCGGAACAGAAACCAAACTGGAAGATTTTTTTGTAACAATGCTTCAGGAAATTTACTGGTGTGAAACGCATCTTGTAAACGTGCTGGACAGTATGGAGCAGGCGGCAACTTCCCTGAAACTAAAACAGGCTTTCACAAAACATAAAGAGGAAACAGCCAAGCAGATTGAAAGGCTGGAACAAGCATTTCAACTTATAAACATGGACGTTTATGCAGAAAGAAGCGCGGGCTTGCAAGGTATTTTTGATGAAGGCTGGCAGGTAATTGATGAAACTGAAGAAGGATCTGCACAGCGCGATGTAGCGCTAATAATTGCCGCGCAAAAGATTGAGCATTATGAGATGGCGTGCTACGGAAGTCTCGTAACACTCGCAAAAACAATGGGAAAAAATGATGTGGCAGATATTCTTGCACAAACACTAAATGAAGAAAAGAAAACAGATGCCGCACTTACAAAAATTGCTGAAGCCAACATTAACCAGAAAGCCAGCAAAGAGAAAATTGGGAAGGACCAAGAAAACTAAAAAATAGCATCTATACAGAGCAATAGCTGAGGTAGGTTTTTACTTCAGCTATTTTATTTGTCGTAAGGTTCGAAAGTGGCTGTAAGTTTGAAAAGGTCTGCGTCTTTTTTCAAAGATGCATTTACGATATAATTCTTCTCATTCTCTTTCCAATTAATGAAAACATCAGGGTTTATATCCGGGGTAATTAGTTGTAGAAATTTTACTTGTCCGGTGCTGCGCAAAAAGAGTTTTTTGTTCAACTGCTGCTCTAAAAGTTCCTTTGCAATTTGAATGGTGCAAACTCCTGGCACTACCGGCTGTTGCGGAAAATGTCCTTCAAATATTTTATGAGCTTTATTGAAAGTAATTGTGCAGCTTAATGTTCCCTCACCCGACTGAAGGTTGTGAACGGTAAAAAAATCAGTCTTCAGCATCGTCAATCTTATTTAGCCTGATGGTAAAATTAGCTTTGTGATGATCAAAAACAATGGTTGATGGCAGTTCACTATGCTGCTCTCTTTCCGAGAGGGTAATTGTCGTCACTTTAGATTTTCCGGCGTTTTCTATTCTCACAAGTTGATCTTGACGTGTAATGTAATAAGCTATTCCTTTTTCTAAATTGAAGCGATGAAAAACCTCATTATCTTGCTTCCAAACTGTTTCTGATGCAGTGTTCAAATTTTTCATCAGCAGCAAACTCATGTCTTTCTCTAAGGTCTCAATCAACGCTTGTTTATTCAACTGCGGTATGATCTGATTTACTTTGAAACGATCCTTTTGATCCCACTCAAAATCAAAGAAAGTAAAACCCATTTCATTTTGAAACACAACCCGCGTAGAGCCATCGTGCATGTCTTTAAAAAACAACAGACCACTCAGATGAAATTTCCTGAACACTATCCTTCCATCTACAACGCAACGATATAACACTCGTCCGAATTCTGGTTTGAATCTTAATGCAGAAGTAGTTGCAGCACTTTCTCTTTGCAGATTTTTATAAGGTGCTGCACACGAAAAAAGAAACAAAAGCAAAATGCTACTTTGCTTTAAACAGTGCATCATTCAGAGCGATGTTGTGTTGTGCGTTTGAGAAATCCATATCGGTGTAATCACCACCTTGCTCGGTCATAGTGAGTTTGTCCACATCAAAATTCTTTTTGCTCAGGTAAACATCAATTGATCTGAACATTTTTTTCATGGCATCGGTAGCCGGCGCAAGCGACAAAAGATAAAGAGAACCGTTCTCATATACTGTAGCTTTAAAATCTGGATTGTCCAGCACTGTGCCGCGCATACAGTCTATCATAATGCGGTTTACGGCCTGCATTGTTTTGCTGTTTCTTGTATTGATTTTACTGGTCTTTTGCTCATCCTTTACCATTATCTGTCCGCCGTTCATCACCAAAAGATAAGAATAAGGAGAAGTGTATTCTATGCGTACTCTATCTTCCTTTTTGAAGAAAAATTTTCCCTTAGACTTAATTTTTTCAGAAAGCAGTGCAAGATTTTTTGTTTGTACAAAATCGCTACTGATTGTTTTTACAGCAGCATTGGATTTTGATAAAGCTGTTTCAAAACTCTGAACATTTTTGACAAGCTGAAAACCCTTTGGTTGTGCTCCAGCATTAGCCGCGAGCAACAGAAAAATGAAAAAATAAAAGCTACGCATACGCATCTAAACCAAGCATTTTGTCAACGCGCACGAAGGTAAATCCCTTTTGTCGCGCCTTGTGGATTAATTCCGTTAAAATTTCACATGTTATCGGCATACTATCGTGCAACAAAATGATATCGCCGCCGCGGAGTTGATTCAAAATACGCGCCAAAAGTTGATCGGGGTTTTTAGCAGTGGTGTCGAACGAACGGACATTCCAGGCAATGGAATGCACCTGAGTGAGTTTTACCGCTTTCGCAACATTAGGATTTGTAACGCCATAGGGCGGACGAAAAAAAGCCGGACTTTTTCCAATGATACTTCTAATGGTTGCATTTGTTTGCTCAATTTCTTCTGCCATTTGTTTGGCACTTTGCCAATCAAAATTGAAACCATGATTAAAACTATGGTTGCCGATAAGATGACCTTCGTCGTCCCACCGCTTTACCAACTCAGAATTATCTGACACATTTTTACCGATGCAAAAAAAAGTCGCCGGAACGTTTTCATTTTTTAGAATGTCAAGAATTGCGGCAGTCTTACCGGCTGGTCCATCGTCGAATGTGAGCGCGATCCAATTTTTATTTTCTCCCTTATCAAAAGACTTCAAGTAAAAATTCCAACGGATATAAATAGCGCCCAAAACCAACGCCGACGAATACACTAAAAACAACGCCAAAAACCACCAGCCCGAAACTTGAATATTTTGATACAGCCACACCAATACTATCAGCGCAACAATCGAAAGAATATTTACGATCTTGAACGGAGTTATGCGCAATTTGACAAGTGTGATACTGGTGAGAAATAATTACTTCTTTTTAAAAACACCTAGCAACAATAGCAACCATCCTAACACGAAGAAGACACCACCAATAGGTGTTAAAATTCCTAAACCACCTAATCCTACCTGACCCTCTATTTTCAGAAAAGTCATTGCATACAAAGAGCCACTAAATAATAGAATACCGATAAGGAAAAATGCAGCCGCAATTTTTATTTGCCTGAAGGGAAATGACGCGTAAAGAACACCCGTGACAAGCAGTGCAAAAGCATGGTACATCTGATAGCGCACACCGGTTTCAAATACCTGCAACTGCTCTGTTTCCAAAACCTGCTTAAGAGCGTGCGCACCGAATGCTCCCAGCACAATTCCAAGTCCGGCAAACAGAATACCCAGCGATAATGCCATCTTATACATGCTGCAATATTACTTTAAAAAACCGCTACCACTATTGCGCTTTTCCTCATCTTTTCTTTCATCGAAGAATGGCTTTCTTAGCTTTTTCAATTTTTTAGAAAAACTGGCACGTTAATCGCCTTACCTGCTTCGAAGAATGAAAAAGAAGCTGGACAGGGCTTCGAAATTTTTTAAAAAAATAAAATAAGAGACTATGAAAAAGTTGATTTGTGTATTGGGTTTAGCCTCTCTTTTAACCGTAGGAGTTAACAACACAGCCTCAGCACAGTTTGGAAGCGGCGAATTTGGGGGCGGTCGCCAGGTAAGTGCAAGGGCAAAAGGAGCAATTATTGGTGCCGGTTTAGGTGCAGCGGCAGGTGCTATTATTCATCGTCGGGATCCTGTAGCGGGTGGCATTGTCGGTGCGGTAGTAGGCGGGGGCGCAGGATATGCAGTAGGTAATAATGAAGATAAAATTAGGGAGCGCCGCAACCACCGTTACTATAGAAACAATGGTTATCAGCAAAGAAATTATTATCGCGGCAATGGATACCATCAACAACAAAGAAGAGTGTATAACAACGGGTATCGTTATTAAAAATTAATGGCTGATTGAAAAGCGTAGGCACTTTGCCTGCGTTTTTTATTGCTGTAGTTTGCGGAAAAACTTACATCATCATTCCTATTACCTTGAGCAAAATCATGAGGTAAAATGGAATTCCTATTACTGCCAAAGCAAAAGGGATAAACAAATTAAAGAACAGAGAATTTTTCTTACGGTTCACATTTCTGCTGTTCATCGGCATTTGCATTTCTTGTGGTATTGTCCAGTAGCTCATGTTGATTTCATTTTTGACAACACGAATATCTACGCCACAAAAAGCTGAAGCAAAAAAGTCGTTAGTATTAACAGCAGTTTTGTAAGTGCTTAACGAGCTATTAAAGAAAATCCCGCCATTTTGTAGCGGGATTTTAATTATAGAAAAGTGACTTTTATTTAAACACGAGACATCCAATCGTGCGTATCTTCTTTGCGACCATAGCGAATGTCGCCCAACTCATTTTTCAACCAGTTTGCAATTTTCCATTCTTCAACCGGAGGCAAAACCATGTGATGATCGTGATACGTAAGCTCAGAAATCGGTGCAATAGAAGCTGCGGTTCCTGTTCCAAATGCTTCTTCTAAAGTTCCAGCCTTATAGGCGGCAACAATTTCATCTATACTCAAAGGACGTTCTTCGACAGTAGTTCCTTTTTCGCGTAGTAATGTTACCACACTATCGCGGCTTACACCTTCAAGTATTGTTTCACCAACATCGGGAGTAATCACTTTTCCATCTATCACAAAGAACACATTCATGGTACCAATTTCCTGCACGTATTTATGCTCAAAACCATCCGTCCAAAGAATTTGATCGTAACCCATTTCACGAATTTTCATGGTCGGATACATACAAGCTCCATAGTTGCCCGCAGCTTTTGTAAAACCTATGCCGCCAGGAAAAGCACGAACGTACTGATCCTGAACATAGATAGAAACGGGCTTTGCATAATAGGGACCAGCAGGACTTGTAATTATCAGAAATGTGAATTTTTCCGCAGGTTTTACGCCTATGAATTCATCGGTAGCAATCATAAAGGGACGGATGTAAAGTGAAGTGCCTTCGGAAGTAGGAATCCAATCTCTGTCGAGATCAATTAATGCGCGCATTCCCTCTACAAAAATATCTTCGGGAACTTCCGGCATTGCCATACGAACCGCCGAACGATTCAAACGTTTCCAATTGTCGTAAGGTCTAAAAATCATCGGGTTTCCATCAGCATTTTTGTAGGCTTTTACACCTTCAAAAATTGCCTGTCCGTAATGAAAAAAAGTAGTTGCCGGACTCAGACTTAGATTGTTAAATGGAACGATCTCCGGTTGCTTCCACTCGCCATTTTCATAATGAGCAATGAGCATGTGATCCGAATACAATTTGCCAAACTGAATATTTGCAGGATCGAGCTGATGAATTCGGCTTTTTTCTACTTTGCTTACATTAATCTCTAAGGTGGAAACACTCATAACACGGTATAGATTAGATACAGAATTGAATTAATTTCGCAAAGAAACGAAAATTTTGCCGAAGCCTTGTTAAGTAAAAGCCAACCCATGACACCCCAATTCCCAGACGTGCTGAAGAGCGATTTGATCACAAATGATGTTGATATTTTTTGGACTTTACCCCAAGATATTAGTAACCTAAAACCACGCGCTGTATTTGTAGCAAGTGCGTCTTTTGCAAAAGGTAGCGCAGAAGAAACACAACTCATAAAAATGTTGCACGCTTGCCAACTTACTGAGGAAGATTACAACATTATTCAGTTTCAAAATGATACGCAACTTGCATGGCATCTGCTCCGCGATCAGCTGCAAGTAAAATCAGTAATTCTACTCGGTGTCAATCCACAGCAGTTGGGTGTGTCTGCACATTTTATGCCGCATCAGTTGAGCAGATTCAATAACTGTAACTGGATTCTTACTGAAACTTTGGAAACATTATTGTCGCGGACAGAAATAAAAGGACACCTATGGAATTATGGTCTTAAGCCTGCATTTGTAGATAAGGTGTACGGGTGAAAATGACTTAGTTTTACTTCGATTGGATTCACTCGAAAAAATACTCAAAACACATTGGGGCTACGCCTCTTTCAGACCATTACAGAAGGAGATAATTACAAGCGTACTGGAAGGGAAAGACACGCTCGCCTTACTGCCTACCGGTGGAGGAAAATCCGTTTGTTACCAATTGCCGGCAATTACGCAAACCGGCTTCACGCTTGTTGTTTCTCCATTAATTGCCTTGATGCAAGATCAGGTAATGCGGTTGAAAGAATTAGACATAAGCGCCGCATGTCTTCATGCCGGAATGCACTTCAAAGATGTGGAAAGAACATTGCAAAACGCCATTAACGGTGGATATAAATTGCTCTACATTTCGCCGGAAAGATTGCATAGCACTTTGTTCAAACACTACATTTCAGACTTCAACCTAAACCTTATTGCAATTGACGAAGCACATTGCATTTCGCAATGGGGACACGATTTCAGACCTGATTATTTGAAGATCGGATCGTTAAAAAACATTTTTAGAGATGTGCCAATGCTGGCGCTGACAGCAACTGCTACAGAAGAGGTACGCGAAGACATAAGCAAGCAATTAGGATTTAGAACTTTTCAAATTTTCAAGCAAAGTTTTAGGCGAAATAATATTTTCTATGAAATAAAATACAGCGACAATAAAACAGGCGACACTGTAAATAAGCTAAAGCAGATTAACGAATCGGCAATTGTCTATTGTCGCAGCAGAAGGCAAACTGAAGCACTTGCAAAACATTTGAGCGAGTTGGGAATAGCAACGGTATGCTATCATGCAGGAATGGAAAAATCCAGAAGAGAGCAAGCACAGCAAAAGTGGATGAGTGACGAAGTGAAAACGATTGTTGCCACAACAGCATTTGGGATGGGCATTGACAAACCCAACGTAAGAATGGTGATTCACTATGATGCACCGGAACACCCCGAAGCATATTATCAGGAAGCCGGAAGAGCGGGGAGAGATAATAAACCGTCCACTGCGGTTTTACTTTTCAATCATTCAGACCTACTCCGGCTGAAGGATAGCACGAAAATTCAATTTCCATCGGAAGCAATTTTGCGGCAAGTGTATCAAAGCGTGTGTGAGTATTTGCAAATACCCATCGGTATGGAGCCAGATAAATACTATGATTTTGACATCACAGACTTTTGCAAAAAATTCAAGTTGCAAACGCTGCAAACATCCTATGCTTTGAAAATATTAGCACAGGAAAATCTTTGGACAATTTCAGAAGCGGTTTTTCATCCTGCTACGGTTTACTTCACTACAGATAGAACTGTGCTTGATCAATTTGCAAACACCTATCCCGATCTTGCGCTTATTACCACCAATCTTTTGCGACTGTATGGAAGCCTGTTTTACTATCCTACCCCGATACGGCTAACCGCAATCGCCAAGCAAACTAAACTAAGATCGGAGACTATTCATCAATACCTTTTGCAATTAGACAAGATGAATATACTTGAATACACGCTACCTAAAGAGGGTGCTCAACTATACTTCCATCACACAAGAACGGATAGCAATCATCTTCTCATAGACCTGCAAAAAATAAATGCTCTTCGAAAAAAACACGAAGCAAGAACACAGGCAATGATTAGCTTTTTGGATGAAAGCAGAATTTGCAGAGAGCGTTTTATACTTCAGTATTTCAATGAGGAAAGCACAGAGGATTGCAGGCACTGCGATATTTGCAGCAAAAATTATCCGACTGTTTATGCTGCAAAAACAATACGAGAAAAACTTACACTACAATTGCAACAACCAAGCACAGTAGAAACGCTGACAAGTTTATTTCCCGGCAGCGAAAAAGAAAAGATTATTCAGGCGCTACGCGAAATGATGGACGAGGGAAAAATAACACGAGATGTTAAAGGTCTATGGCTACTGAAAAAATAGCCAACAAATAAACTTTGCAGCATGTCTTTGAAACTGTTCTTCTTTTTAAATCAAACGATGAAAAAAATTTACCTAATTACGTTTTTGTGTTTTCTTGCTCATAATTTACTTGCACAAGACGGCTATCGTATTCAAGTAAAACTGACGGACAGAAAAGACTCTTTTGTTTATCTCGCGCATTACTATGGTAAAAGTTTTCCGGTTGTTTACAAATCTGACTCAGCAAAACTGGACAAGAAAGGCAATGCTGTTTTTGAAAAAAAGGACAAGATTGTAGGTGGTATTTACATGATACTTCCATCGGATAGAAGCAGCTATTTCGAGATACTGCTAAACAATGGTGATGAGTTTTCAGTGACAGCAACAATGGATAGTTTGAAAGGAAATGTTTACTATAAAAATTCTCCCGCCAACAGCGAATTTTTGACTTATCAAAACTTCATTGCACAGCAAGCAGAAAAAGAAAAACAATTACGGGAAGAACTTTCACACGCAAAAACTAAAGCAGACAGCACAAGAATTTTTGATCAGGCAAAAAACATACGCAACGAAATGACTGCCTATCGAAAAAACTACATAACGCAACATCCTACCGCACTCTTGTCAAGCATCTTTAGCGCTATGCAAATGCCACAAGTTCCTGAAGGTCCACACTACAAAACCGATGGTAAAACAATTGACAGCAACTACGCTTACCACTATTACAAAACGCATTATTGGGATGGATTCAACTTTCAGGATGACAGACTGATCCATACCCCCATCCTCAATGCAAGGCTTGAAGAGTTCTTCAATAAAGTTGTTGTTCAACAAGAAGACAGTGTAATAAAAGAAGCTGACACTTTACTTCAAAAAATGAAAGGCACAACCGAACTTTTTAAATACTCGCTGAACTGGTTAAGCACCAATGCGCAAACTTCAAAGATCATGGGAATGGACAAAGTCTTTGTGCATTTGGTTGACAACTATTACATGAAAGGTGATGCTACCTGGCTGGGGCAAGAAGATTTGAATAAATACATAGATCGCGCGAAGAAAATAGCACCTAACGTTATTAATAATCCTGCACCTCCATTTGTTGCAGACGATGCCCAAAAAAACGAACTGAAGTTGTATGATTTCAAGGCGAAATACACTTTGCTTATTTTTTACTCAGCCGACTGTGGACATTGCAAACACGAATTGCCACTTGTGGATTCTGCATACAAAGCAGAACTGAAAGCAAAGGGTGTTCGCATTCTTGCATTCAATGTAGAAAAGAACGAACTCCAATGGCGTGAATTCATAACGAAGCACAACCTCGAAGCGTGGACACACGTCTGGGATCCTAATTACAAATCGCGTTACTGGGCTTTGTACGATACACAGACAGTTCCTGCTATTTATTTGCTCGACGAAGAAAAAATTATTCGCGGGAAAAAATTAGATCATAGCAATATTGGCAGAGTCATAGATATTACGGAGCACAAGCTCGGAAAAAAATAGGCGATTAATTATAACCGCGCCCCATCCAAAGCGCCCCACTAACGCTGTCGGAAGATGCACCGGTAACATTGCTCATTACATTGGTTTCTTCCCTCCATCTTAGCGCGCCAATCAAAGCCATCACTAATGCCTCTTTATATTTTACCACTTGTTCATAGGGCACGATAGCGTTTACTTGTAGCGGACTAAGTTTTTCCTGAATTATTTCAACTAAAAATTTGTTGAAAGCACCTCCGCCCGTCACCAACATTTTTCCATCTTCTTTTCCATGCGGAAATTGTTTTACCACTGCCACTACCTGGTCGGCAATATGTTCAACTACAGTTCTCAGAAGGTCTATATTTTGATGAGCGCTTTGCATTAAAACAGGAAACACAAGAGATATTGCACGATCGTTACTTAGCGATTTTGGAGGAGGTTTTAGAAAATATTCCTGATTATTAAGGTTGGCCAAAACGCCAAGCAGTAATTTTCCTTGTCTGGCGAATGCGCCGTTTTCATCAAAATCTTTTCCCTCGTTTCTTGCCAGTGCATTTAATGCCTGATTGCCGGTGCAAATATCAAACGCCATCATTTTCCCTTCATGCTGCACGGTGATATTTACAATGCCCCCAATATTCAGCCAATAATCAAAATCGCTAAAAAGTAGTTTATCGCCAATCGGCACAATCGGTGCGCCTTGCCCGCCCAGTGCCACATCGAGTGAGCGGAGATCGCTGATGACCGGCAACCCAGTAATTGCAGCCACCGTTGCGCCATCGCCAATCTGAAAAGAAGTATGATTTGCCGGATCATGGAAAACGGTATGTCCGTGTGTAGCTATAAAATCAACTTTATGTTGCAGGCTATATTTTTCAATAAAGTCGCTTACCTTCTCACCAATGTATTTGCCATAGCGTGTATGCAACTTTAGAAAATCCGGCGTTTCCATTTGCTGTGCATGTTGCAATTGTTCGCACCACTCATCGGCGTAAGCTATACATTCCGCTTCCTGTATATCGAATTTCCAAGTACCGCGCGTTTCCTCAAGATAGGTGTAACAGATATCCAACCCATCAAGTGAACTGCCTGACATTAATCCTATGACCTTGTAAACCATGTTGCGAAGATAGAGGTTGTAATTGACAGCGATGCGGGGCGTGCAGAGACGGGTGCATCCCAAATTTTCGCTTTTTTAAAAACACATTCATAACCGAGGGGATGCACCCGCACACACTATATTTGCAGCAAACTGATTGGTATTTTTTTACAGACTATGCAAGTCGTCATTCACTACTTTCTTCATCTTGTATTTCCGGTTTTTATAGCGTTGTTGTTTTATAAAAAAACATGGAAGAAAGCATATCTAATTCTTCTCCTTACTATGCTTGTTGATCTTGACCATTTGCTTGCAGACCCGCTCTTCGAACCTTGTCGTTGCAGCATTAATTTCCATCCGTTGCACAGTTGTTTCGCAATAGTCATTTACATCGTTGCATTGTTTTTAAAAAAGACAAGACTTATTGCAATCGGGCTACTCCTTCACATGCTTACCGACTTTATTGATTGCTATTTCAGCAAACTGAATTGTTGATCTGAATATCAGTAAAAAAGAAAAACGCCCATTCTTAGGCGCTTTGAAAACTATTGGAGTTTTTATCTAAAACTATTCAGTAGGCTGTGGTGCGAAATGAGCCTTAAATACATTGGGGAGATCCGCATTTACAATCTTGCTCGCTACATCTATCATATTGCCGAAAGCAAGTGCATGAGAAATTCCGTGACCAATTATCACAGGACTGTTTATGCCCAAAATAGGTGTTCCCCCATAAATCTCGGAATTGAAATGATAAAGGAAGTCGTCTTTAATACCTCGGTTGGTAAAAATATGATAGAGCGATTCAGCCATTTTCAATGCTACATTGCCGGTAAATCCTTCGCAAACTACCACATCGGCCTTATTCAGAAACATATCGCGCCCCTCGATATTGCCAATGAAATTGATTTGTGTATTTTCCTTTAAAAGTGGGTAGGTGGCTTGCGCGAGAATGTTTCCTTTTCCTTCCTCTTCTCCAAGGTTTAGAAGTCCAACTTTAGGATTGTCAACACCCCAAACCCTGTTTACATACAAAGAACCAAGCTGTGCGAACTGCACTAAATGCTCCGGCTTGCAATCTGCATTTGCCCCGGCATCCAATAGCAAATTATAGCCACCATCTTCCCGTGGAATAGGAGAAATAATAGTGGGGCGAAGAATACCTTCAATCGTCTTAACAGAATACATGGAACCTACCATCATAGCGCCGGTATTACCTGCACTAATGAAAGCATCTGCTTTATTCATTGCCATTAAACCAAACCCTATAGCAATGCTGGAATTTGGTTTTTCTTTCAATGCCTTGGTAGGATGCTCGTGCATACCAATAACATCGGTAGTTTCAATAATTGTAAAACGACCTTTGTAGGCATCAATTAATGGAAGATAAGGTGCGGCAATCTCAGAGTTACCTATCAGCAGCAAATGAATGCTCAAATCATTCGACTGCTCGAAGAATTGTTGAACACCCTTTATTGCTTCCGCCGGTGCGAAATCGCCACCCATGATGTCAAGAGCTATCTTCATTAATGTGTGGTATTGGAAGCTAAAGGATTATTGATTTTGTTCGCCTTCTGCTGCTACTGGATTCTTATCCATCACTACTCTTCCGCGATAGTAAAGTTTCCCTTCCACCCAGTGAGCACGATGACGCAAATGGCTTTCTCCAGTTACAGGATCAATACTCCAGGTCGCTGCTGTAGCCTTGTAGTGTGTACGGCGCTTGGCACCGCGTTGCTGGGAGTGGCGTCGTTTTGGATTAGGCATTTCTTACTATTTTAAATTGTTAGGTTTTAAAAAAAGAACGTAAAAAAAACGTTCGCAACTTATTATATAAAACAGATCATTTGACCTGCTAACTTTCTTTACTCTTACCCTTCAAAGCCTTCAAACCTTTCCAAATATCATTAGTTGGCTTGTCTTCAGGCTCGGGTTCTAACTGATTCAGCAACTTCAAAGCCTGAGGATTGCATCCTGCACCTTCTTCAGTTGTATCAGGATGAATACGCTGAAGAGGAATACTCAATGTTACAAATTCATACAACCAGTTGCTAAGATCTATAACAGTTTCGCTGCGCGGAATAAAAACAACATCACTCTCTTCATCTATTTCATCTGCATCTTCACCAGCAAGTTTTATTAAAAGATCAAACTCGTCCCAAAGCTGCATTTGAAAATCATCGCCACAACGGTCGCAAGGCACTACCACATGTCCACCAACATCAAAATGCAACATGAAAAAGTTGGTTTTTTTATCAAACGTAACTTTTACCTGCGC
>CALMWT010000134.1 GCA_937870855.1 uncultured Taibaiella sp. | reverse complement strand
GGGTAGCCACTTATCCAATCCTTCGCTCAAAAAACTGAAGCCCTCTTCTACCCAGGTCATAGGATATTCTGCCAGCCAGAAAATACTTTGAAATAGCAGGAAAAGTACAAGCAGCAATATCACATTTCCATGCAAGGGGTGTAACAGAATCTTATCAATCCGCTCACTGATAATGGTTTTCTTCAGCGGACTTTCCTCAACCACACACTGCTGCATAATGGTAGCGATCTTTCGATAACGCTCCATAATTTCTTCTGCCTGAACTTTTGCTTTATGGAAGCCATTCACATCGAGCAAAGCGCCAATCTGTATTTTTTGCGCAGCATTCAAATAGCCGAGTTCCAGATAATTGCAGGCCACATGCAAAGCCTGATAATTGCTTCCGGCAGCACTGATATTTTTGATCTCACTGATCCACGATCCGGTAAGCGCTTCAGTATCTATAAAATCATTTCCTGAAAAATTGTAGCTGTGAGCATGAACATCGGCAATGGTTTTTTTTAGTTGAACAATGCCTTTATTTTTTCTGGGATTAATCGCTACAACGGGCACACCCATCATCCGCTCCAATCCTTCAATATCTATCGTTATTCCTTTGCGGCGCGCAATATCATTCATCGTAAGCGCAATAATCAGCGGAATCTTTAGATCCATGATCTGCGAACAAAACAAAAGATTGCGTTTGAGATTAGACGCATCTGCGATTACTATTATCAGGTCGGGACGATCAGCATTTTTGCTGTTCATCAGCACTTCGTAGGTAACCTGTTCGTCTGCACTTTTCGGGTAAAGACTATACGTGCCGGGAAGGTCGAGGACATGCGCATTCAAGGAATCGCTAATCTTACAACTGCCGGTCTTTTTATCTACTGTAACTCCTGGAAAATTACCAACCTTTTGGTTCAAGCCCGTAAGCGAATTGAACAAGGAACTTTTCCCACTGTTGGGATTACCGACAAGTGCTATCTTATAGGAGTGCATGGAACAATCCGCGAAGTTACCAAAATGCTGATGGTGCTATGCGATGATCTTCCGTAATGCAGCATTATTTCCCGAAGATGTAAATGGTTGTCGTATCATGTAAAAGCACAAATGAAAAACGGCAGAAAAACTCCTGCCGTCTTTACATCAATAACCACTCAAAAAACTATTCAGTAGGCGTTGATTCTTCTTTTTTCTTAGTCTGCTTGTCTATGGTGAAAACAATTTTCTTTTCTTCTTCACTATAGTCTGCAGTTACCTTGTCGCCTTCTTTAATATTCTGTCCTAATATTTCTTCTGCCAAAGGATCTTCAAGATATTTTTGAATTGCTCTGTGCAACGGACGCGCACCAAATGCCTGATCGTATCCTTTCTCTGCAATAAATTTCTTTGCTGCGGTTGTAAGTTCGAGACTAAAGCCAAGTGTATTTAAGCGCTTTATCACATCCTTCATAATGATGTCAATGATGAGATTGATATGATCCTGATCAAGCGAATTAAAGATCACAACATCATCAATACGATTAAGGAATTCAGGAGAGAAAGTACGCTTCAATGCCTTTTCAATTATACCTCTCGATACATCTTCACTTGCACTGGTGGTAGCAGAGGTAGCAAAGCCTACACCTGTTCCAAAGTCTTTCAACTGGCGAACACCGATGTTTGATGTCATGATGATAAGTGTATTTTTAAAATCCACTTTGCGACCCAGACCATCTGTAAGCTGCCCATCGTCTAAGACCTGCAATAAGATGTTGAAAATATCCGGATGCGCTTTTTCAATTTCATCAAGCAGCACAACTGAATATGGTTTCCGACGAACTTTTTCAGTAAGCTGCCCACCTTCTTCGTAGCCCACGTAGCCCGGAGGCGCACCAATCAAACGTGAGAGGGAAAACTTTTCCATGTACTCACTCATGTCCACGCGTATCAGCGCATCGTCACTGTCGAACATGTATCGTGCAAGAGATCGTGCAAGCTCTGTTTTTCCTACACCGGTAGGACCCAGGAAAATGAAAGAGCCAATTGGTTTCTTTGGATCTTTAAGACCTACACGATTTCGTTGAATGGCTTTTACGACTTTTGAAATAGCTTCATCTTGTCCTACCACTGCGCCTTTAAGATCATCTCCCATTCTACGCAGTTTAAGGCTTTCAGCTTCCACCATACGCATCACCGGTATGCCGGTCATCATACTTACTACTTCGGCAATATGCTCTTCGTGAATCGGATATCGTCTGTTTTTTGCCTCTTCTTCCCACTCAGCCTTTGCTCTTTCCAATTCTTCTCCAAGACGTTTTTCTTTATCGCGCAAGGCCGCAGCTTCTTCAAAACGCTGGCTTTTTACCACCTTGTTTTTTTCCTGTTTTATATCCTCGATCTTCTTTTCAAGGTCAAGTATATTTTGAGGAACGTTGATGTTTTTCAAATGCACGCGCGCTCCTACTTCATCCATTACATCTATTGCTTTGTCGGGCAATAAACGATCTGTCATATACCTATCACTCAGTTTCACACAAGCTTCAATTGCGTCTTTATCATAAGTAACGTTGTGAAAGTCTTCGTACTTCGACTGAATGTTGGTAAGAATTGTAATTGTTTCGTCCACACTCGGCGGCTCCACCAATACCTTTTGAAAACGGCGATCTAAAGCACCGTCTTTTTCAATGTACATGCGGTATTCATCCAAAGTAGAAGCACCGATACATTGCAGATCGCCACGCGCCAGGGCGGGTTTAAAAATGTTGGACGCATCAAGCGATCCCGAAGCGCCACCTGCACCCACGATGGTATGTATCTCATCAATGAAAAGAATTACGTCGCGGTTTTTTTCCAACTCGTTCATGATTGCTTTCATTCGCTCTTCAAACTGACCGCGGTATTTTGTACCTGCAACCAATGCTGCAAGATCGAGGCTGACAACGCGCTTATCGAAAAGCACACGAGAAACTTTTCTCTGTACAATTCTTAATGCAAGTCCTTCAACTATCGCTGTTTTACCTACCCCAGGCTCGCCGATAAGGATAGGGTTATTTTTCTTTCTTCTTGAAAGGATTTGCGACACACGCTCAATTTCTTCTTCGCGGCCAACAATGGGGTCTAAGTTCCCCATTTCTGCAAGCTTGGTAATGTCCCGCCCAAAATTATCCAGTACAGGCGTTTTTGATTTTGCATTACCTACAGGACGACGTTGCTGAAACTGGCGGCGCTCATCATCTTCTTCAAATTCTTCTCCGGGATCATTGCCATAATCTGCTGCAGAAGGACCATCGCCTTGCATAATGCCCAGCTCACTTTTAAAGCGGTCATAGTCCACTTCAAACTGATGCAATATTTGTGTGGCAACATTCTCTTTATTCTTCAAAATAGATAGCATCAAATGCTCCGTTTCCACAGTAGAACTTTTCAGGGCTTTTGCTTCCAGCACAGTAATGCGAATTACTTTTTCAGCTTGCTTCGTTAGCGGAAGACTATTGATGTTAGCCAAAGGTTTGTTGTTCTTGTCCTTGATAGCTAATTCTAATTCTTTACGCAGATCAAACAAGTCCACACTCATGCTTTGTAGCACGCGCACGGCCATGCCTTCTCCTTCCCGTATCATTCCGAGCAACAGATGTTCAGTGCCTATGAAATCATTACCAAGCCTTAAGGCTTCCTCACGGCTGTAGGAAATGATCTCTTTTACCTTTGGTGAGAAATTAGAATCCATTATTCCGTTCCTTGTTTTTAGTTGTAAATAAAGTTATTAATAAAGAGTGTAGATCAGTATTGTGTTTGACTATACCAGCATTAATTTTGTACTCCTTTCTCAGCTTTTACTTTCTATTAAAAATACAAAAGAAACTGTAGCGGAAAGCGGTATTTTAGATACTGATTTTACATCGGGCAACAACTAATTCACCATCTTACTTTTATGGAATTCAAAATTGATACCAAACCTGCTTACACAATTCTCACACCCATCTGCAACCTGTTAGATGCTAATTTGACAGAAGCCCTTAGCCAGAAATGGAAAGAGCTTACCGAAAGCGGCAGTCCAAACCTAATAGTTGACTTGCACAATTGTACTTCAACAGATGAAACCAGCCTTGGCAATCTTGTGTCATTACATGAACATGTTTATGAAAATCGTTGCTCCATAGTCTTCACTAATTTCCAAAATGATGTACTTAATGCTTTGAAGAAAAATGAAACGGATTTGCTCATCAATGTTGCCCCAACAATGAATGAAGCTATAGATATTGTGAGTATGGAAATTTTAGAACGGGAGTTGTTTGATGAAGAAATGTAACAAAGTGGAACGGCTTTATTAAACACACAGAATATTTTCTTCGGATGAAAGTGACCATACTCGGAAATAATTCAGCGCTTCCTGCCTTTGGAAGACACCCCACTGCGCAGGCGGTATCCGTTTATGGAAAAGTGGTATTGTTTGATTGCGGAGAAGGAACGCAAATACAAATGCAACGATATGGAGTGAAGTGGCGAAACATGGAGCATATTTTTATCAGCCACCTGCACGGCGATCATTATTTTGGATTGCCGGGATTGATAAATAGCATGAGTTTGCTGGGAAGAACATTGCCCTTGTATGTGTATGCTCCACAAGAATTAGAACTGTTGATTCAGCAGATACTTAAAGTAGCAGATACTACGCTCGGCTACCCATTTCATTTTCATCCGCTCAAAAAAGACAGTAGTGAATTGCTCGTCAATAATGATTTGTTTAGCGTAAAAAGTTTTCCGGTAGAACACAGGATACCTTGTCATGGATTTTTGATAGAACACAAAACAAAAGGCCGCAAACTGCTTCCCGATAAATGCCGCGAACATGAAATACCCGCTTACTTCTACGATCGGCTGAAACATGGTGAAGACTATGAAAGAGCGGATGGATTTGTGGTAAAAAATGAATGGGTTACTACCGAAGGTCCTTCACCAAAAAAATATGCTTACTGCGCAGATACTGTTTTTACCGATTCTTTTATAGAACACATAAAAGGCGCGGATACAATTTATCATGAATGCACTTATCTGGAAAAAGATTCAGACAAGGCAACTGCAAGGTTTCATAGTACGGCACGGCAGGCAGCGCAGATTGCCAGGCTAGCAGAAACAAAGCAATTATTGTTAGGACATTTTTCTTCTAAATACCGCGAGTTGGAACTTTTCAGAGATGAGGCAGCAGAAGTGTTTCCAAATGTAGTGGTAACAGTAGAAGGTTCGGAGTATGAGATTTAGATGAAATGAGGTGAATGAAAGTTGTTTAGATTTTTTACTTCCCCACCTACAACCCGCTAATGCAAAGCCCTATTGAGTAAGGCGTGATTTGCGGACCTAATCCAGCTTTGTAAAGATTATTGAGATTGTAAGTACCCATCAAAGTAAAATTACCCCAGCCAATTCTCGCAGTGCCTGCAAACCGCCAGGTTTCCATAAATCTGCGGGTATTTTCTTTATCAACAAGCTTGGTTCCTTCTACTCCTCTGCGACCCTTGGTATGAGCGCCTACAAGCGTTCCGGCTTTCAGACCGAGTGCCATTTTAAATCCTTTATTTCTGTTTTCTTTATTGCCAAAAAAACGAATTTCGAAAGGCGCTTCGAGGTAAGCAGTGGTTAATTTATACTTCTTATAATCTTGTTGTTCGTTTACAAAACGAGCCTGTGCCGAAGCGCCGGTATCTGTGAGTATAATTTGCTGGTTATCCAGATAGATGTTTGAAGTACCAATACCAATACCTGCGGCAAAACTAAAATTGGACTTACCAATAGGAAAATCGTAACAGATATAGCCATTAAATCCCCGACCAAAACCGGTAGTTCTTACTGAGTCTGGTCTTGACCATCCTTCATAAGTAAATTGCAGCATCACAAAATCGCGGGAAGGTTTTTGAAGTACCGATTTTTTTGTGGAAGACTTTTCTACGTCTTGTGCAAATGACAGCACAGAAGAGAATAGAAAAATAGCCAAAGTGGCTAAACGTAACTGCATAAAGAAAAATTAGAGCGCAAATATAGCAGGACACTAATGGAAAAATTGTTAAAACCCGGAATTATTAAGCGCTGCATTGTCAGTACAATATTGCTTTACGCTTAAATTTTGTTACCGACAGAGGTTGATATTTTCAGGAAATTCCCGTTATCTTTGCCCTCCTTAAATGATTATACGGAGATATTAGCTCAGCTGGTTAGAGCGTCGGTTTGTGGTTCCGAAGGTCGTGGGTTCGAACCCCATATGTCTCCCCTTACATCAAGTGCCTTTTATGAGGCACTTTTTTTATAAATTTACGTTCACGCCAACTCCACAACTTGGTGTCCAAACAGCAACAATCAATTATTCATATTTTAATTAAGAAGTAAAATGAATTTAGAAGTAACAGGAAAATTAGCGGTGAAGTACGACACACAGCAAGTGAAAGAAAGTTTCAAGAAGCGCGAATTTGTTCTTGAATTGTCGGAAGAAATAAACGGAAATGTGTACACAAACTTCGCAAAACTGCAACTGGTGCAAGCCAAATGCGACATCCTCGATCGTTTTAACGTTGGCGATCAGGTCAAAGTTTCTTTCAACCTAAAAGGTAATAAATGGGAGAAAGATGGAAAGGTAAACTACATTACAAATCTGGATGCCTGGCGAATTGAAGCTGTGGCAACCGGCGCACCGAATGCTGCTCCATCAATGCCCGCATACAACACAGCAGGCGCTAGTGGTGCTTCTGCTCCGGCAAACAATGGAAATTTTTATAACCCGGCACCTGAAAACGCAGACGATTTACCTTTCTAATCTACTGCCGCTCCTCAACAGAACAACAACTAAAAATTCCTGATCCTGCACCACACCGGTGTGGGATTTTTTTTGGGAACTTCACCAAATAATTCAATTTATGAATCTTCGTTTCTTACTCTTTTTGTTCGTGGCAACTGTAGTTTTCAGTGCCTGCAATTCATTACCCGATCATGCAAAGTACATTCCTAAAGATGCTGTAGTAGTAGTGGGTTTGAACACAAAGAAAATCGGAAAACAAATAGCGTGGAGCGCCCTGATTGGAAGCAAACTGTTTAATGAAATGAAAACCAGTTTGCCACCAAAACACGCACTCGAAGGCCTGGGCGATGCGGGCATAGAACACATGAGTACCTCGTATTTGTATGTGAAAAACTACAGGGATGCTGATGCAGGAACGAGAATCACTGCACTGGTGCCTTTAGACGACGCAGGAAAATGGGAAGTTTACGTAAAAAGAACTTTCCCGAACACAACCATAAAAGAAGCAGATGGAAGAAAGGAAGCAAATCTTGTGGACGGAATGTACGTAGGCTGGACAAAGGATTTACTGATTGTAATGAACATTATTGAAAATCAAGTTAGCATTAAAAAAAGTTTGGACACTTCTTTTGCTGATTCGTCCTTACTTGCCTCCAAAGATTCTTTTATTGCTGAAGGTTCGCCAACTACGTTTGCAGCTAATGAACAACTACTTTCTTCTGAAATGAAAAATGCGTTTACCATTCAAAAAAACAATGCAATAACTGATGATGCACGTTTTAAGAAAATGGAAACTGATGGCCATGATATTACTGTCTGGATGAACTATGATATTCTAATGTCGGAAAACAGCGACAAGATGGGCATGCCTTCACAACTTGCGCTGGGTAGCACACTTTGGAAACAGGCTGCATTTTCTGGCGGTTTTGATTTTGAAAAAGGGAAGATCACGGGCGACATGCTCTATTACACATCCGAAGAACTGAGAAATGTTGCTGAAGAATTTGGAAGTAAAAATGCGGATAAAGAATTGCTGGAACGTTTGCCCGCTCAAAACCTAAACATGTTGATGGCTTTTCATCTTTCAACAAAAGGACTGAAAGGATTATTGGAAAAAATTGGTGTGCTGGGCTTTGCAAATCTTGCCCTGAGCAGTGAGGGCATTTCTACAGACGATATTTTTGAAGCATTTACCGGAGATCTGGGTGTAGCTGTGAATGACTTTACCATGAATTATTCCAGTCATAGAGATAGTTCTAAAGATTCTTCAACCATAAATTATAGCAGTCAAAACACTACAATGAATTTTCTTTACACCATGAAAATTGGAAATAAGGAAAAGTTCAATAAACTAATGACTTATTTACAGCAAAAACAACTTCTTACACCCATTGAAAACAATCTTTTTACTTCAAGTTTTAGCGATTCCATGTTTTTAACGTTCGATAATAATTACATCGCTGTTTCCAATAAATCGGACTATGCGCGCGCTTACCTTGCCGGAAAATTTAAAGCGGAACCTACACCAGCCGTAATAAAAAACGATGTTTACAACCATCCAATAGGAATGTATCTGAGCTTTCAAACCATTCTTGCTTCAATCAAACCCCATCAAAATTCTGGGATTACAGATTCGGTTGCATTACAAGAGAGTAGAAATCTGCTCGACAATTTAGTTTTTAATGGCGGGGAATATTCAAAAAACGCATTCTCCTACAAATTTGCTTTGAACCTGGTAAACAAAAAGGAAAACGCCATTTTTCAGCTCATGAATTTTGCCATGAAAATGAACGAGGCGGCTGAAAATGAAAAGGCATCAAAGGGTAAAAATGCTGTGCACGCGGGCGCGTTTGAACAAAATCAATATCATTAATTAAACAAACGAAAAGCCTGACTTTTCTGTCTATCAGAAAGCTTTTGGTGTGAAATCATAACTTTTTTGTAAACTTGGTAAAATTTTTTTTCGATGCGGAGATATAACCAGCTCTATAAACTGGCGTTTGTAATTTTTGCTCTTGCAACTGCACAGAGTTGTAAGAAGTCGAACGGCATTGATAATAACACGGTAATTAAGAAACCTTACGGACTTTATATAGGATCAAACACAGGGGAGTTGCTTGCCACAAATGACGGGCTTACTTTCAAAACTGTGTTTGGTGTTGACAGATTTCCATATCGTTCTATTATTACTTCAGGTCCTACCAATTTGCTGTTTGTAAAAGGCAATGTCCATTTAAGTGAAAACAATGGTCAGAATTTCAATCCTACCTATTTGCAATATGCAACGCCTGGTATTTTTGCTCCCTGGCAATCATTGATTCTGAATGTAGCAGATCACGGCAGAATTTATTTAAGCTCAATGGACCCCGCCACAAGAGGAATTGTATATAGTGAAGACAACGGGAAAAGATGGAAGGCAGATGGCGAATGGGAACCTGGTGCAATAGGCGGAGCAATCACATCATTTGCACAATTAAGTAACGGAACCTTATTTTCTTTTAGCGATGCCAACGACTCTTTATATGTGCGTGGCGATAAAAATGCTAAATGGACACACTATCCGCAAACCAAAGTGCAACCCACAGGGATGTCTTACTTAAGTCATTTCAACAACACGCTACTGCTTACGGACTACAACGGTCCTATGGGCGTACAATACAGCAATGACTCTGGTAAAATCTGGACAAAATATCCCGGACTTCCGAATAGAAAACTTCGTGTAACTCATGCTCCGTTTGGCAGAGTGCTTTTAGTAGGCACCGATTCTATGGGTGTTTACCGCTTGGAGAATGGGAAATTTGTGCCTTCCATCAATGGATTGGAAACCAACACAACTGTTTATTCAATTGTAGGAAAAGAGGACATTTATAAGAACAGCATTGAGAAGAAATACATCTACATCGCCACCAACAGAGGGCTTTACAGAAGTGAAGACCTTGGCTTTAGTTGGGCGTTAATGTTAGAAGGCGATTTCGGAGCCTTGTATTAGTCAGCATCATCTTCGTTTAGCAAATCATTCAGGTCGCGCCGCTGTTTTTTAGTCGGGCGACCTGTTTTACTTAGCCGTTTTCCTGTTTGAAAACTTGTAGCCATTTTTTTACTAACAATTTTGTCTTCTTCACTCGTAAGGTCTGCATAATGTTTTATCGCCTCTTCATATCCCGCACGATTGCTTAGCAGTCCTGTAACTTCAATCGTCCACTTTCTGGCAGGTGTTTTTATATCGTAACGGTCTCCAAGAGATACGGGTCGGGAGGCTTTTACTGAAACTCCATTCAACTTTACTTTCCCATCATCAATTGCCGCAGAGGCCAGCGTTCTTGTTTTAAAAATCCGAATAGCCCAGAGATACTTATCTAGTCTGATTTTTTCACTACTCATACCGTGTAAATTTATAAAATCATTCCCTCTAAAAGTCTTTGCTAATTTTACTGCTTCATTTATGCATTCACTTATAATCTTCGCGTCAGGCAAAGGAAGCAATGCCGCAGCGATCATAGAATATTTTCAAAAAACTCGTGTTGCTCAGGTGTCTCTGATTGTAAGTAACAGGAAAGACGCGGGTGTAATTGAGCTTGCAAAAAAGGAGCAGATTCCTTTTGTCGTTATTGATAAAAACTCTTTCCAAAGCAATGATTTCATTACTGAACTGCAATCTCATAATCCTGCTTTAATTGTCTTAGCTGGCTTTTTATGGAAAATTCCAGATCCAATTATTGAAGCATTCAGTGGTAAGATCATTAATATTCACCCGGCTTTACTGCCTGAGTTTGGAGGAAAAGGGATGTACGGAGAAAACGTTCATAAAACTGTGATTGCCGCAGGAAAAAAAGAAAGCGGTATTACTATTCACTATGTGGATGAAGTGTATGATAATGGCGACATAATTGTGCAGGCAAGATGTAAAGTTTACGAGCATGACGCTGCATCTCAACTTGCTGATCGGATACACACACTTGAGCATTACTTTTTTCCCCGCACCATAGAATTTTTGCTTGAAAATATTAATGAACCTGCGCCGAAGGATGCAATATAAAAAGCCAACAAGCGTTTATTTAATTTTACATTTGGCTACCTCATATCTTATGAACAGGAAAAATTTCTTTTGTCTTTTCTTTCTCTCTTTATTGAGTTTACAAAGCTTTTCTCAGGGAATGCCCATAGGTTACTGGCGCAGTCATTTGCCTTACAACAATGCTGTAAGCGCAGCAACAGATGGCGTAACAATCTTTGCAGGATCGAGCGAAAGTTTTTTTACTTACAACGCGGCGGAAAACGAAACCACCACCTATAGTAAAGCAGAAGGAATGGCTGATGTGGGAATTTCCTACATCGGGTACGATGCTACCACAGACTATACCATTATAGCATACACTAACGGCAACATTGATCTGTTTAAAGATGAAACCTTTTTCAACATTCCGGATGTAAAACGTAAAACGATAAGTCCAAAACGTATCAATCATATTTACACCGAAAACGGAACAGCCTATCTGGCCACATCGTTTGGTGTAGTAGTGTTGAACCTGGTGAAAAAAGAAACTAAAGAAACGTATTCATTTGTAAGCGACAACCAAACAGTGGAAGTAAGAGAGTTCGTGGCAGCAGCGAATTTCTTTTATGCAATTACTTCCGTGGGTATTTACAAAGCCAATAAAAATCATCCAAATCTGCAGGCATTTTCTGCCTGGGAAAAAATTGTTTCAAACTCAGTTCTTTCCAGTGCCGCTATGGTGAATGATCAGGTTTACGTGTCGGACACCGATTATGTTTATAAACTCATTGCCGATACTTTACAAACGATTTACGCTACACCTTACACCATTGCAAATCTTGAAACCAATAAAAGCAATCTTTTCATAAACGAATATCGCCCCGCATCTTATGATGGCAGAGTAAAGGTTTACAACACCCAATCTCAAAACTTTACTGACTCATTTAATGTTTCCGGAAAGATTAATAATACAATAGAGCTTAGTGACAACTCAATTTGGGTAGCAGATGTTTATAACGGGTTGGGCAAACGTGTTGGGAATAATTTGGAGTATAAAAACCCCGGCGGACCTGCTTCTGTTGGTTCATTTGATATTTTACCCAATAACGGAGAGTTTTGGGTTGCGCACGGCGGCTACGACGAGAATTGGACTTATATCTACAACCCTCATGGTGTTTCTCATTTTAAAGACGGAAAGTGGAAAGTTTACAACAGAGGCAACGTACCACAATTAGCAGCCAACGATGCTACCGATTTTATTGCTTTGGCGAAAGACCCTGTTGATGGAACGCTGTGGGCAGCTTCTTACCGGGGAGGTCTAATGTCTATTGCTACAGATGGCACCATCAATACTTACAAAGAAAACAGCCCTTACACCGAAGTGCATTTTATTGATTTTACTTCCTATCGCTCTTCTGGCGTTGCTTTCGATCAGCAAGGAAATCTTTGGATAACAAACTTTGGCGGTGTACGAGAACTCGCAGTACGAACAAAAGATGGAAATGGTTACAAATTCAGAGGAGGAGGTTCGTCCCGCAGTGCAGCTTATGTGTTAGTTGACGACAACAATTTGAAATGGTACACATTGCCCGCAGGAGTAGATGGGGTAGCAGTTTACGATGACAACTTTTCGCCCGAAAATGTGGGAGATGATAAATACATCAAGATATCAGCAAGCCAATACCAGCTCAACTCCTTAATAAACTGCATAGCAAAAGACAAAAACAACACTATATGGATAGGCACAAACGATGGTATTGGTGTTATTAGTTGCTCGCCCGATCAGATATTCTCCGGCCAGTGTGAAATAAGAAAACCAATAGTGCAGTACGATCAGTTTGCCGGTTATCTTTTTCAAAATGAGAAAGTAAAATCTATAGCTGTAGACGGCGCTAACAGAAAGTGGATAGGCACTACCAACGGTATATGGCTGATAAGCTCAGAAGGCGATAAGATTATCTATAGATTTACCGCAGAAAACAGCCCACTCCCTTCCAACAACATTCAAAAGATAAGTATAGATGCCACTACCGGCGATGTATATATCGGCACCAACGCAGGCCTCGTCACCTACCGCAGCACAGCCACCGAAGGCGAAACATCCAACCAATCCGTTACCACATTCCCCAACCCAGTACCCTCCGGTTATTCAGGCACTATTGCCATTCGCGGGGTAGCAGAAAATGCAGATGTACGCATCACCGATATTTCAGGACAATTAATTTACCGTACAAAAGCATTTGGCGGACAAGCAGTGTGGAATGGACGCGACTACACCGGCCGCCGTCCCGCAAGTGGTGTATATCTTATCTTCGTTACCAATAAAGACGGCTCGCAAACACATGCAGGCAAAATGGTCTTTATGGAATAGCACACCATGCACCAAGCCACAAACGGCATAGTCCTACGATCCATTAAATATGGTGAAACCAGCCTCATATCCACCATCTTCACCCAAGAGTGGGGCATACAAGCCTACCTTATAAAAGGAATAAGAACCACTAAAACCAAACACAACCGCGCAGCGCTTCTACAACCCGCCACACTCCTACAACTCGTACCCTACCACAACCCCAAAAAAAACCTCCAATTCCTACGCGAGTTTCACCACGCACACATCTACCAATCAATACAACAAGAAGTAGTAAAAAACACCATCGCACTATTTTCCGTAGAGCTACTACTACGCCTGCTACCAGAGCACGCACCCCTCCCACCCCTATTCCACTTTGCCTACCACTACTTCATAGCCCTCGACCAGCTACCACCAGCCCACACCGCCAACTTCCCCCTCTGGTTCATCATCCAATGCAGCCACCACCTCGGCTACCAACTACACGGCCACTACACACCACAAACCCCACACCTCAACCTCCCCGAAGGCGGCTTCTCCCCCACAGCATCACAACTACACCCACACCTTACCGAGCAAGATGCACAAGCCCTATCAGCCATCATAGCCATCAATAACATACAGGAACTAAAACACATCACCATCACCCCCGCCACACGCTACCGCCTCATCGAATGGTACATACAATTCCTCCACCGCCACACCGACCACCTCGCCCCCATCAAATCCCTCACCATACTCCACACCATCATGCACTAACCCCTTCTCCTCCCAAACATACGCCCCAGCATACGCCCTATATAACGCCTAAAAAACCCAAACTGACCAAAAAACACACTCACCCCCAGCACACAAAACGGCCACAACACCGTCACCACCACCACATACAGCACATACCACCCCACATTCTTCCGCTCCAACCCCACCCACTCCAGCACCCTGCGCCCCCCATACCCACACAAGCTACCCCCTATGGCAAAAGTGCACAAAATCAACACCAGCCGCACCCCACTCACCCCCCACTTATCCTTTAACCTATCAAACATACCACCCAAAAAATAATAGTTAACCATCCCCCCAAACACCCCTGCGAATTTACACCATTGTGCACACCCACCAGCCCGCCCCTATTCTTTTTTTGGCTCCCAGCCCCGTTGCTACTATCAGGCCGCCGTTGCGTCGCACTCTTGTACGCCATCTTCCCTATTCAGCTTTTCCCTCATTTACCACTGCAATAAACCCTTTGACACCTCCGGCCACCCCTC
>CALMWT010000133.1 GCA_937870855.1 uncultured Taibaiella sp. | reverse complement strand
GAGGCGGTAACCAAACTTTCACTGTAAAGTATAAAGCAACTCCAGGTTTTGCATATCCTGCCGGTTTGTATTCTACAGATGTTGTTTACACTGCAACACAGCAATAATTATGATCTTCTTTCTGACTATAACAACTAAATGCTTCCGCTTCGGGAGCATTTTACTTTTGTAGCAAAAATTTTACAGGCAGTTACGGAAAGGTTAAAAAGAAAATATCTATCTTTCAAGTCTAAGAGAGAATGCCTATGCAAATATTTTTACTTTTTGTTACTGTCATTTTATCAATTATCCTCTACCGAATGCTAAGCAGTCAGAGGACAACGTATCCGTTTGTACGCACAACCCGTGTGGACCGGACGGAAGACGATGCTGAGTATTTGACTACAGAGGCCGAACAAGGATTGATAACAATAGATCAGGATGTAGTAATAGTAGAAGGTCAGGAATATTCCCTGAAAGCAAAAAATCAGGAAAATGCTGAAGCGTATTTGAATATTGATAACGGTAAACTTATCAGTATCGGTATCCGGCTAAAAGTGGGGGAGAAAATTTATTTTATTGATCCCGAACATAGCTTGTTTGCAAACTATCAGCGTTCAATGACCGACACACATACACATCAGCTATTTTCAATTTAGCACAGTAATTACCGAGTTTTGTAGCAGTATTCAGAACGAGTGCTGCTTTTTTTGCGCCCATTAGATTTGCGCAGAATTATGCTTTTCTTTCTCTTTCAGAACTAATGGGTGCGCTTGATTGTAGGTGTCGGTAATTTCTTTAATAATGTTCCTTATTTCATTCAATCCCTGTCCTTGCTTAGCCATCAACTCAATCTTTGCGAGCTGATCGAACATGCCTCTGATTTTTACAATACCCACACTTGATTTTAGGAAATGTGCTTGTTTAGCAATGCTTTCAAAATCTTCAGTATCGTTGATGAGGGAGCTAAGCTGAGCAAGTCCTACGGGCATTGTGCTTATGAAAATGTCAAGCACTTCATGCATATATGCACTATCGTTGTCTGCAATTTCTTGCAAAAAGCTAAAATCAACAATGCCGTCGTTGGCATCAAGCAGCACATTTGGAGACACAACCTGATCCCTGTGTCCGGTGAAGCTTGCTATTAAATTGTATAAATCGCGTGGTTCGAAGGGCTTAGAAATGTAACCATTCATACCTGCTACAATGCACTTGTCTTCTTCACCTTTAAGGGCATCGGCAGTCATCGCAATAATGGGAATGTCGCTTTTCATCACTTGTCTGATGTAACGTGTAGCCTTGTATCCATCCACCTCCGGCATTTGGATATCCATCAATATCACATCAAAGCTTCCTTGCTTTACAAGTTGAATAGCTTCCTGTCCGTTGTTGGCAATCATTACCTGAGCGCCTTGTTTAGACAATGTATTCTTCACCACCTTTTGATTGATCAGGTTATCTTCTGCTACAAGAACGCGGATATTACCGAGCGAAAAATTAGTGCTTGTTTGCGCGCTTAATAACTCAAGTTCTTCCGACACGGCTTCTCCCACATCGTAAGGAATGGAGAATGAAAATATGGAGCCTTTGCCCACAGTGCTTGTTACCCTTACATGTCCCTGTTGCAGTTCTACCAACTGTTTTACAATGGCAAGCCCCAAACCGGTGCCACCGTATTTTCTTGCATCTTCTGTGCTGCTTTGCGAAAAGCTTTCAAATATTTTGTTGATATTATCAGCCGGTATGCCAATGCCGCTGTCTTTCACAAACACGTTGAGACTTATTTTTTTCGAAGAAAGTTTCTCACTGCTTACCGATATTTCCACACTTCCGTTTGAGGTGAACTTGATCGCATTACCGGCAAGGTTGATGATTACTTGTTGCAATCTGAGTGGATCGCCTGACAGTACTTCAGGTACGTTCCCATCTATGGAAAGATTGAGCTTTATCATCTTCTCCTCTGCTCTGAATTGCAGTGGATAAATTGCTTTTCGAATTGTATCTCGTGGTCTGAAACTAATACGCTCAAACTCAAACTTGCCAGATTTTATTTTGGAGAAATCAAGCAGATCATTAATAATGGCGAGCAGGTTGCCGGCAGATTCCTGAATGCTTTCTGTAAAGTCTTTCTGTTCGTCGTTAAGATCCGTACTGATAAGAAGGTTTGCCATGCCAATGATACCATTCATTGGCGTTCTTATCTCGTGGCTCATGTTTGCGAGAAAAGCTTCTTGTGCAGCTTTTGCCTGTTCTGCCTCTTGTCGTGATTCTATAAGTTTAAGTTCAGTTTCTTTTCTTTCGGTAATATCGGAGGCAATAACGCCTATGAATTTTACATTTCCGGCTTCATCCAGCAAAGGAAACTTCGTGATCCAGTAATAGCGATCCTTATCTCCACCCTTTACCATTTCTTCAAGCTCTACGATTTTACCTTTATTCACCACCTCGTCATCTGTATGCCTGTATATAGATAGTCTTTCGGCGGCATTTTTGTGAAATTGCTCGGTTGATTTTCCAAGAATATCGCTTGCAGGTGCGTTAAAAACCTCTTCAGTTTTTCTGTTCACCATCAGGTAAACACTTTTCCTGTCTTTGATGTAAAGAACCGATGGCACATTGTCTATAATATCCTGCACCATCTTTAGCCTTGCATTATGTGCTGCTTCGAGTGCTTCAAACTCGAGTGCTTTTTGCTTTTCTTCTTCAATATCCCAAAGCACCACTTGCCATTCCTTGTAATCACCCTCTCTGTTTGCAGGAAATATTCTGCACGAAACCCATTTCTTAGTTCCACTTAGGGTAATAACTTGAATCTCGGCACTGGTATTAGTATTACCACGCGGCGATTCATCGAAGATCGCATGATGAAGATGGGAGCGGTATTCTCTTACAATTTTGTCATGAAATGGTTTTTGCAATAAATCTTCGATTGTGTAGCCACAAAGCTCTTTTATGTTTCGGCTTACAAATTTTACTATTCCCTCCTGGTCAACAATTAAAGTTGTAACCCCTGCATTCTCCACAAGCGCACGGTATTTTGCCTCCTGCTTTCTTGCCGTTTCTTCTGCAAGGCTTTTCTTATTTATGCTCTGCTGCACTTTGTACAGCGCCAGTATTAGGAAAGTAGAAATAATGCAAAAACTCGCAACGGAAAATGTAATTCTGGAACGACTATAAGATTTATTTTCACTTGTACGCGAAGCAAGTACCTGCGACTGCGTGCTTTCCATTAATGAAAGCAATTCATCCATCTCCTGATTCCCTGCGTTCATCAATGTTTTAATGCGCGCATCTGTAGGTTTTATTTTCCCTTCGCTTATCTCCTTAATGAGTAAAAGTGCGGTAGATTTTTTTTGAACAATAAGACTGCGAAGCGTAACAGCCCGTAAATATTGTTGCCCGTGTTCCTTTGTTATATCTCTTAGATAAGAAACCCGCTTTATCGTATTGTCTGCGCTTTCGGTTAAAGCGGTTTTGTATTCATCTGCACCGGTCAATAAAAATCCTTGCAACGCCACTTCAATATCTCTTACCCCCGTTTGTGTAGATTTTATTTGCTGCAACACATCGTTGGTGCGGTTTACCCAAAGTTCAGATTGCCCTGCCCGGCGGTAAAGTTGATAGGCTTGGAGAATATAGAGAAATAGAAAAATGACAATTGTTACATTGATTAGCAGAATTGATTTTTTCAGTTGTGCTGCTACAGAGTTTGATTGCATAAAGCAAGGGAAGTAAACGGATGGCTACGAAACTACTCAAATATGCTTATAGCTCATAATTTACCTTGTGGCTTTGATTTTTGAAATAAGAGGAAACAAAAAAATAATTAGTGAAACAACTTTATAATATGAACTTAGACTATTACTTTTGCTGCCGATTACCCGGCTTATCAATCCACCCTCCCTAACGCTAAAACGAAAATCGCATGTCTGAAAAGCTGAAAACATTACCTCGATGGCTCATATTCGCCCTTGACCTTGCAACTGTAGGTTTTGCTCTTTTTGTTTCTCAAATCTTAAGGTTCAATTTCGACCTGAACATCACATTTCACAACTTCACTTTTGCATTGGCGCTCGCTTTGGGTATCAACTCAATTTTGTTTTACGCATTCAAGAGCTTTGCCGGCATTGTACGATACACCACTATCCGCGATACTTTCAGATTACTTGCTATTACTGCAATTGCAAGCGCTATATATTTTATCATAGGGTTCGTGTATTATAGCAAAGGTGTTTTTTTCCTTTCCAGAGCTACTATTCTTATAAACTTCTTCATCGCCAGTTCGGGGTTGATAGGCTACCGAATGTGTGTGCGTCATTTATACCGTGTTTTCTTTACAGATAATTTATTAAAAAACCGGTCGAAGGCGGCAGTGTATGATACCAGCGAACAAGGATTGCTCACCAAAAGAGTTATTAACGATTATCCGCAAAGTCAAATGCAGATTGTAGCTTTTGTGGACGACAAGTATAACAAGCATGGCAAAATAATGGAGGGGCTTCCTATTTATGATTTGCAGGAAGCAACGTTCAAGAAACTTGCAGATGAAAACGTAAAACTGATCATTATCGCTAACAAAGAAATTCAGGTTGACAAATTGAACCTGATTGTGGACAAGGCTTTGCAATATGGCATTCGTGTGCAACAGGTTCCGCCAATTACGCAATGGTTAAAAGGCAAACTTGGCTCCGAGCAACTTAAAGACATCAACATTGAAGACCTGCTGGAACGGGAAGTAATTCAAATTCACAACGAGAATATTTTTTACGCACTGAAGGGAAAGAAAATACTGGTAACCGGTGCGGCAGGATCAATAGGAAGTGAAATGGTGCGTCAGCTTGTGAAGTTTAAACCTGCGCTCATTATACTTTGCGATAAGGCGGAAACACCCATGCACGAGCTATGCCTCGAAATGCAAGAGCGTTTTCCGGGTGCAGCTATCAAAGCCTACATGGGTGACATTTGCGACCGTGTGCGCATGGATCATCTTTTTGAGGTTTACAATCCAGATATTGTGTTTCATGCTGCTGCATACAAACACGTTCCTTTGATGGAAGAAAATCCATCGGTAGCAATTTTAAACAATGTGCTTGGTACGCGTGTGCTTGCGGAGTTGTCCGTAAGTTATGGCACCGAAAAGTTTGTAATGATCTCCACCGACAAAGCCGTGAACCCTACAAATGTGATGGGTGCATCGAAGCGGATTTCAGAGATTTTTATTCAGAGTTTGTTTAAACATCTTTATCCTTCGGAAAAAGAAATCGTAAAAAATGGTCAGAAGCCTACCATGTTTATTACCACACGTTTTGGAAATGTGCTGGGAAGTAATGGTTCTGTAATTCCCAGGTTTAAGAAGCAGATAGAAAGTGGTGGCCCCATAACGGTTACTCACCCTGAAATTACGCGCTACTTCATGACGATACCCGAAGCTTGCCAATTAGTAATTGAAGCAGGTGTAATGGGTATGGGCGGTGAAATATTTGTGTTCGACATGGGGAAGCCGGTGCGGGTAGTGGACCTTGCAGAAAAAATGATCCGTTTATCAGGAAGACAACCTGGTGTAGATGTAGATGTGGTATTCACAGGTTTACGTCCCGGAGAAAAATTGTTTGAAGAGCTTTTAAGCAATAAAGAAAACACCCTTCCTACTTACCACGAAAAAATTCTGATCGCTAAAGTAATGGAGTACGACTTTCCGGTGGTAAATGAAAAAATTGAAAAGCTCATTCACAGCGCTACCAGCCATTATACTTACGAAACTGTAGCACTTATGAAAGATCTTGTACCAGAATTTATTTCTAACAATTCTTCTTTTGAAAGCCTGGATGTGAAGGTTTAAATTTTCTCAAAGTTAATTTACAATACACTCCACCAAACGCTTCTGTGTGCAAATCTTCCCCATTTGCTTACGCTGCCCATAACGGTATCGTACATCTCTTTCTGCGAAACTTTTTTTCCTTTTTCAGGAATTTTGAGTTCTTCATCTTTTGGCGCAGCAATGTCAACTTTCAATGCAATCCACGTGCTGTATAATCTGGGAATTGCAATTTCCAGTATCATGCCAGGTAAGCCGCTAAACATTTCGGGGCCGCCACTTACTGCAATGTCCTCCGTATAAAAAGCTACCACATACACAGAGTCGCAAATAATGCTGACTGCTTTTCTGCATTTATAACCCGATATTATCCGTATCTCATCTTTTATTTTCCAGTCGAGTTTTCTCAAACTGTCTTGCACCAAAAATTTCTCTTCAAATATTTGTTTGCTCGCAATCACCTTACCAAGTCCCCAATCACTAAAGACAATATTTTCGGAAGCAGGTGAGTTGCCCCACATTCCTTTTACGGGATTTTCAGATTCTCGTCCGGGTTTGTAAAGGCTCTTTTTTGTATTGAAGTAGTAATCAAAATAGCTAACATTGAACTTTGGCATTTGCGCTTTTACCTTTTCCATCCAGGTCTTGTTGTCATCTTCCATCATGTCATCAATCTGCCGGTGAATATTCACTTTTCGTTCAAACTCAACCTTCCCCTGAAAAGTGTACTGTGCACAAACACAACTAACCTTAAATAGGAGGAGGAGTAAAAAAACAATTTGTCTCATTGTCCCTGATTTTAGAGTTTGATTTTAAATTCAGTGTTGTTTTCTTGCTGTACTGCTGCGGGTGCCTTAGTAAAATTCCAGATAAGGCTTAGCATTCCATATCGTCGAATAGTATTGTAAGATTGCTCTGTGATATTGCCGCCAATACCAAACCGCCGGTAGCCTACATTTTGATTGAGAATATCGTAAGCGGTGGCGCGTAATTCAAGTTGATTGTTCTTCATAAATTTTTTGCTGAGGTAAGCTGTCCATAAAAAGATGCTATTGTTTTGGTCGAATTCTGCAACGCGCTCCCGAAGATTCCACTCCACTTCTGTTCCTATTTCAAACTTCCACGGCAATTGAATGTTTGCATCAAATTCATTTGTGAGGGTCCAGTAATTGGTAGTGCTTTGGTTGATGCTTGCTGTGTTGTTGGAGAAACTGACGCGAGGATTATAAGACAAGTTGAACTTTTTCTCCTTGTCGTAGTTCAACCCTACACCCAAACTGTAAGTGTTGTTATTGTTTTCATTTCGTACACCATTTACGTAGGTGATTGTTCGCCCTACATTAATGTTTCCATTGAAGCCAAAACGCAAATCTAACTTTCTGAAATTCCAACCATAACCACCATACGCCCAACCGTTGTAATTGCCATTGACATTTATGTATTGATAAATTCTTGCACCGCCGTCGGTAATCATTTCCGACCTGCTGATATCATCTTTCACAAACGTGAACCCACCGCCCAGATAGGTGTAAGTGCCGGAGATGACTTTGTAGTCGTTGAAACGAAAGTTGAAACTATGATTGAATTTTTGTTTTAGAGAATCGTTGCCAATTGAGATATTGTTGGGATCGGTGTTTTGCCTGAGTGGTTGTATCTGATCTATAGTAGGCTGTGTCGTGTTACCATTGTAGTTAAGAGAAAATGATTTTTGCTGAGAGGCTCTGTACACAAATGAAGCTCTTGGAAAGAAGTTAGTATAGTTTCTTCTAAACACATTTGTGTCGGATGAAAAGTTGTCAATCTGTTTAAAATTTACGGCAGATACGGCTCCTCCAAATGAAAAGTTTACTTTCTTAAAAACAAATCGAAGGTTAGTACCCCCTTTGTTTGTGAGTACATTGAAATCATAATCGCTGCTGAAAAGTGTATCTAAATAATGCGGATCACCTTCAGGAAGATTTTCATTGAAAGACAGACGTTTTGCATAACTGTTATTAACGCCCAATCCATAATTCAATTCCAGAAATACCACGTTTGATAGTGGCTCTGTGTAAGAAATATTACCCGTGATTTGAAGATTTTTAGAGTCGTTCCTTTTCTTTTGCGCAAGTGAATTGTTGATAGTGTCAATACCGCCCGATGGATTGCTTTGCAAAAAAATGTCGCTATCATAACGCAACACGCCATCACTTACATTCTCCTTATACCATTCATCAATCGTCAAAGAAAGCGTTCTTCCCTTCTTTGCAAATTTCTTTCTGTAAGCCAAAGAGGCGTTCACTGTTTTTCCCAATGCATCGCTTGTTGTTAGTCTGTCTGTAATACTTCTTGTGCGCAGGGTGTCATATATCTCCGTGTGATAGTTGGTAGTAGTTTGGGTATTGCTCGTACTTGCGTTTGCAGTAATTTTTAAGGAAGAAGTGGAATCAAGTTTCCATTCAAACAATCCATCTACTCTATGCCTTTGCCCTGTGCTGAAAGAGTTCTTTTTTTCGTCATTGTAATATTGGGCGATATCGGAGTTGCTGTTTGTATTTACCTGCGTAAGTGTATTGCCAACAGCGTCAATATTCTGCTTGCCAAACCGATAATTTGAACTTAGGTGTAGGTCATCGTTATTCCATTTGTTAGAATAGTGCAAGCCGCCCGTCCATGCAGTAGGAATTCCTTGTCCGTTATATTGTCCGTTCCAACTTTCAAAATTATCGTCGCCACTTGAGTAATAGCTAATCATCATTCCATCGTCCGTAACCTCTGTTGTGCTTCCGCTGTTGCCGCCAAATTTGTCGCGGTCTTCCCAGCCAAGTCCCATTTTGCCGGTGTTGGCAGCAATGCCAAATGCAGAAAGTTTTCGCTTGCCTTTAAACGCGTTAATCATTGCCTGATTCTCGAAAAAACCATCCGTGCCGCCACCTGCATTTATTTTTCCGAAGTAGCCCTTTTTCATGTTGTCTTTGAGCTGAAGGTTAATTGTTTTCTCGCGTGTTCCGTCATCAATACCTGTAAACTGCGACTGGTCACTTTTCTTGTCAAACACTTGTACTTTATCTACAGCTTTTGCCTGAAGACTTTTCGTTACCACAGCAGGATCATCAGTAAAAAACTCTTCTCCATCCACCAATATTTTCTGCACTTTTTCCCCTTGCGCAACTACCTCTCCATTTTTGTTTACCTGAATACCGGGAAGTTTTTTCAACAGCTCTTCTACTGTTGCATTTTCACGTACTTTAAAACTGTCGGCTACATACTCTGTGGTGTCGCCCTTAATTTTTATTGCGCCTATTTGTTGCTTTAAAACAAACTCACTTAGCAAATGACTTTTTGAAACCATCGGTATTACACCCATATCCACCAATGGCTTGCTTTCGTTCACAGTTACAATATCAATATAGTCTGCAAAGCTTGGGAAGGTTACCATGATGATATAGCTGCCTTCTTTTTTTACATTCAATGCAAAGCCGCCATCTTCTTTCGTTCGGGTGAACGTTTCCAAAATGGAATCTGATGCGCGCAAAAGTGTAACCGATGCAAACCTTAAACGATTTGCATTCAGCGTATCAGTAACAGAACCTTTGATGGAAAAGGGCTGCGCTGCGACAGTGTAAGAAAAAGAAAGAAAGGAAAGCAGTGCAAGCAGGGGTCGGCATAGCTTCATACTTGTTTGCTAATGATCTGACATTAAGCGAAACAAAAGTTGAAGAAAATCTCAATCTAACAAAGCGACTTCCTGTTAAAATAAATAAAATGCAAGGGTGAAAAACAGGGGGAGAAATTATGCTCTTAGTATCCCATGTTTACCGTGAAGCCTACATGTACAAAATAACCGGACGCGTTCATTTTAGGCCCGTCAATACTATTTTCCTGAATGTTCCAGTCTCTGTTATTGATGCCTATGCGGTAGCCAACTTTTACACCCACAAACACAGTTTGCTTTTTACCCAGCGCATAGTCGTAAGAAATACGTGGATTGAAATACCAAAGAAAAGAGTTGTTGTAAGTTTTTTCTGTAGGGGCGCCGTTAAGAGATTGAGTGAAAGATGTTGCAGCACTGCTGTATCGAAGACGTAGCTCGTTGCTTTGCCAGCCGAAACCAAGCGATGGATAAATAAAATGCGAGTAGTAGTGAAATAGGGTGTAGTTGATGTTGAAATCTATATTGTATTGAACATTGCGAAGATTAACTCCGGCTCTTGAAGATTTGGTATTGACGTTGTTGAAAGTAATGTCGTTGAAGACCATATTGTGCAAATCAAAAGCAAGAACTCCTCCCATATTAAACACGGCATCCGACGGAATGCTCGGCAAGCCCACGCCCGTGAGTGCTGCATTAGTAGATGACGCATTGATGCTGCTCAATCCGCCAAAAAAGCCTAACGACAAAAACGATTTTTTCGTGACGCTGTTTTCTTCCTGTGCAATAGTTGTAAATGGGGCAATGAAAAGAAGAGTGATAAATAGCCTTTTCATAAATCAGTTTTTAGAGATGTAGATCAATGCAGTCAAAAGTAATATTTAGCAAAGTGGCCTGCTCTTTTAGCTATTGGAAGTTATACACTTTAAGAGATAAAATGTGGATAAGCTATTTTGATTGCGTTTGTTGTTTATGCAGTTCCACTCTCGCTTTATTATCTGGAATTCCCAGCGCCTCATAAATATAATCCTGAGCTACCGTTCTTACACTAAGGCGATTAATATTATTGTTGTCTGCTGATGGATTGATACGATTAGAAAGAAAAATAAAAATCACTCCGGTTGCAGGATCGGCCCAGCCACAAGTGCCGGTGAAACCCTGGTGACCGAACGCATAGCCACTTACTCTATTACCAGCCGGACCAGCATCTGTGCGGTCGGCAGCGGGTTTATCAAAGCCTAATCCACGACGGGAATTTTTTGAATTGTAAGCTGTGAATGTCTTTACGGTTTGTTCATTCAGATAACGCTTGCCTTTGTAAAGACCACCATTAAGCAGCAGTTGAAAAATGGCAGCTACATCTTCCGCAGTTGAAAATACCCCCGCATGTCCGGCTACTCCGCCAAACATTGCCGCACCCGGATCGTGTACATAACCTTGCATCATTTGCTTACGAAAACTGATGTCATTTTCTGTTGGTGCAATATCTGTAGCCTTAAATTTTTTCAGAGGATTATACACTATGCGTTTTAAGCCCATCGGCCGGTAAAATTGCTCCTCTACATACTCGTTAATTTGTTTATTGGTGATCTCTTCTACAACAGCAGCCAGAAAATAAAAATCAAGATCACTATACACATATCGTCCTCTATTTTCTAGTGGACTTGCTAATATTTTGTACCAAACAGAATCTGCATAATCACTGCGCAGATAAAGATCTTTAGCAACAGGAATTCTATAATTCTCTCTCTTGGTTTTACTATAATATTCTGTGTTCAAATTTCCATCCGGTGTCAGTGTTTCTTTGTAAAAGGGTATCCACGCTTTCAAACCAGCCTGATGCAACAGCAGGTCGCGGAGTACAATGTTTGCTTTATCCGTATTTTTCGTCCAGGGCAGGTAATGACTTAGTGTTTTATTAAGGTCAAGTTTTTTCTGTTCGTACAATTTCATTACGGCGATGGTTGTCGCAACTACTTTAGTGATCGAAGCAATATCATAAATCGTGTTGAGTTCAACTTCTTTTTGCTTGGTATAGTCGTAATAACCGAAGGCTTCATCGTAAAATATCTTTCCATTCTTCGCTGCCAATATTCTGCAACCTGGAAAAGCACTTCCTACAATACTTTGCTGAATAAAACGATTTAGCTTTTCGAGCGCGGCAGTGTTTGTTACACCAGCATCTTTAGGAAAATCTATTTTCTGCAAATCAAAAGCTCGTGTGGTAGTTGCCAACTTTTCTGGCACTACAGGAATATCTTCTTCCGCTGGCATTTGCATATCAGGGCATGGAGTAACGGGTAGTTTTCCTCGCGCTGTTTGTTGTCTCAACAAAATCTTTGCAACTACATTTTCTGAAATGCTGTCGCCTTCATAAGCCACCATTACACTCCCTGCCTTGCAAAAGTTTTTCATCAGATAAGGATTGCCCATCAGCACATAAAATACATTGCTTTGGTTTTCGAGACTTTTTAGAAAATACATTTGCTGTGCATCGAGACCATAATCGCCGCCGGATGGATAGAATGTCATGTTGTGAACCGCAACGATTGTGACATCTGTTTCCTCCATGCTTTGCTGCAATCTTTTTACTGCTGCTGCACTGCTTCCTTTCGGCATCCAATTGAACATGAGTGTGGGCTTGGCATCACTTAAACTATTGTACAAAACGCTTTTGTTTGCATTCACACCGATGTAGTTGATACGTGCATCCCGCGCCATCATCTTTCCGAGCAAGTTATTCTTGTCGCGTACCAAAGTGACTGCTTTCGAGGCCGCTTCTTCTCTTATTGGATCAATCATTCTGTTCAGATCCGTAACGATATTTTCAGTGTTTATGGAAGTAAACTTGTTCAAACCAACCTCATATTTTGCTTCAAGAATTTTCTTTACGCTCTGTTCCAATTGTGTTTCAGATATTCCTCTGCTTTCAATTGCAGTTTTTATTTTTTGAATCGCAAGCGGAACGTTTTGTGAGAATAACAGCACATCATTTCCTGCCGAGAATGCACGCAGATCCACTTCGCCTGCTTCAAAATATTTTGCAACGCCTTGCATATTCAGCGCATCGGTAAACACCAATCCTTTAAAACCTAACTGATCTTTCAATAATGCAGTAATTGTTTTGCTGGATAATGTTGTAGGAATATTTTTTCCAGTTTCCAGAGCGGGAATGTTTAGGTGAGCTACCATCACACTTTTTACCCCCGCATTTATCAATTTTCTGAAAGGATAAAGCTCTAAAGTATCGAGCTGTTGGATAGACTTGTTGATCATCGGCAGGTCGTGATGCGAATCGGTTTCGGTATCTCCATGTCCGGGAAAATGTTTTGCAGAGGCTATCACACCATTTTTTTGCAAGCCATTCATATACGCAATTCCCATTCTTGCCACCAATCTTTTATCTTCTCCAAACGAACGTGCATTGATGATAGGATTGTTCGGATTATTATTTACATCTACCACTGGGGCGAAATTTACATGCACACCGAGGCGATTACATTGTGCCGCCACTGCCGCACCCATTTTATACACCAAAGCAGAATCTCTAGTTGCGCCAAGCAGCATAGAGCGAGGCATATCGCGCACACCTGTAAGTCGCATTCCCAGCCCCCACTCAGCATCCATGCCTATGAGCAAAGGAACCTGCGCCATCTGTTGGTATTTATTTGTCTGATTTGCCTGGCTAACGGGGTTGCCCTGCATAAATATCAGCCCGCCTATCTGGCGCTTTGCAATAAGATCGGTAATGAAAAGCTCATTATAATCTTTTCCGCCAGAGTAGGCAGCCACCATAAATAGCTGACCAATGCGTTCTTCAAGCGAAAGAGTATTATAAACACTGTCCACCCATTGTTGTTTACTCACTGCTATTCGTTGCGCTAAAGAACGAGTTGGAGAGAAAAAAATAAATGCTGCCAGTAAAAAAGTAATACGCGCGGTGGTCATCTTTCAAAAATAAAAGAAAGGGTGTTAAGGGGGGATAAAATAGTTGGAAAGGTTGGAAGAGTTGGAAATTGTTGGAAGGGTTGGAATTCTGGAAATTCTTTAATTCAATAAATTCCGGTTCAGACATTCACGCAAAGAATCCTTACCATCTCTTAATCCCAAAAATCCCAGTTCTGACAATTTCACGAAAATTCCAGTTCAGACATTCACGCAAAGAATCCCAGCAATCTCTTAATCCCAAGAATCCCAGTTCAGACAGTTTTCCTCAAAAAAATAACCGCAAAGTCTGGAAAGATTCTGCGGTTTATGACCCACTATGTGCACTGTATTAACTTAAAATAAAAGTTAAATGCACCACAAATATCTACTGCAAAAGCTGCGATGAACATGACCCAGGTCACACATGAAAATGATTTTCATCATTCAGGAGTATTACCGAAAGGAACTAATCAACATATCAACCAATCAACTTCTACCTACTCCCTGTACATTTGCACCGTGGCGGATGTAATTCAGTTATTGTCAGATCATATTGCGAACCAGATAGCAGCGGGTGAGGTGATTCAGCGGCCAGCTTCTGCGGTTAAGGAACTTTTGGAAAATGCCATAGATGCAGGTGCAACAGAGATACAACTTGTTATAAAAGATGCTGGCAAAGAACTGATACAGGTAATTGATAACGGCAAAGGCATGAGCACGACTGATGCGCGCATGAGCTTTGAACGGCACGCCACCTCTAAGATCAAAAGCATTGACGATCTTTTTAAGATACGCACTATGGGGTTTCGTGGTGAGGCGCTTGCATCCATTGCTGCAGTGGCACAGGTAGAATTGAGATCGAAACAAGAAGACAGCGAGATAGGAACAAGGATTTGTATTGAAGGAACGGAAGTAAAAATGCAGGAGCCTTGCGCAACCACAAGGGGCACAAACATCATGGTGAAGAATTTGTTCTTCAATGTTCCGGCACGCAGACATTTTCTAAAATCAAACACCACCGAGCTGCGGCATATTATTGATGAATTTACAAGGGTTGCTCTGGCACATTCACGTATTGCGTTTCGTTTATGGCACAACAACACAGAGCAGTTTCATTTGGAGTCCGGCAATTTGAAGACAAGAATTGTAAGTTTACTCGGTGGTTCTTATGAAAAGAATTTAGTACCGGTAGAAGAGCAAACGGACTACATCAACATCACCGGATTTATTGGCAAGCCTGAAGCGGCCACACGCACACGCGGTATGCAGTTCTTTTTTGTCAACAATCGTTTTATTCGCAACGCTTATCTGCATCATGCGCTCGTTACTGCTTATGAAGGTTTGATAGAAAAAGAAAGTTTTCCATTTTATGTTTTGTTCCTCGAAACAGACCCGGCGCGTGTGGATGTAAATGTGCATCCTACAAAACAGGAAGTGAAGTTTGATGATGATAAAATGATGTACGCTTATCTGAATGCCGCGGTAAAACATGCGTTAGCGCGATACAACATTGCACCTTCGCTCGACTTTACACTCAATCCTGAAATAACCCAATTATCATCCGTAAACATTCCGCAGACCCCAGATCATGTAACACAAACACAGCGCAATTATCTCTACAATGCATTCACCCAAAAAAACCAGGCACATTTTATAGATCGTAAAGATGGCTTGCAGCATTGGAAAGAATTGTATGCCATTGCGCAAAAACCTGCAATGCAACAAGAGCAAACGCCGACAAGTTTTTCTTCACAGCCCGCTACACTTCACCAGCAAAATGATGCAATTCCATCAGGCAATCAGAATATTTTACTGGTGCAGGGTTCAATGCTGGTAACAACTGTTAAGTCGGGATTGATGGTGATACATATTCGGCGTGCGCAGGAAAGAATTTGGTATGAGCGTTTGCTTGAAGAGTGGAACAACGGACAAACATCTTCGCAGCAGTTGCTGTTTCCTGTTTCTTATGAATTACCTCCGCACGATGCTTTATTGTTGAATGAAGTATTGCCCGACTTAGCAAGGATCGGTTTTGATATTGCACCTTTCGGACAAAATACTTTTGTTGTGCAAGGCGTACCCGCAGCATTGCCGGGAGGAGAAGAAAAAAATGTTTTGGATGAAGTGATTGATCAGTTGCGCCATGAAACCAATGATGCGATTTCACAACGCTCTGATAAACTACTAATGCAGCTTGCGAGAAGATTGTCGAGAAACAAACATGCCATTCAACAACCCGAAGGACAGCAGGCATTGATAGACGAACTGTTTGCCTGCACACAACCAGAATACACACCAGACGGAAAGAAAGTGTTTTCTATGTTGCGGAAGGAAACGCTGGATGAGATGCTGGGGTGATGCTGTGAGACTCTGTGCCTCTTTATCTCTGTGAACTTTGTGTGAAACTGAGACACTTTAGGCTGATGAATATCACCCCTGAGAAAATCTAATTTCCTTAATTTACACGCTACAACTAAGACTAACACAATAAATGTCTTCTCTAAAATTTTATCCACTCAAAGTAAAAGAAGTAAGACCCGAAACTACCGACTGCGTGTCTGTAGCTCTTGAAGTGCCTGATGAATTGAAAGAAATATTTCGCTTTGCACCAGGGCAATACCTCACGTTCAAAAAGCAGATGAACGATGCAGAATTACGCCGTTCTTATTCTATATGCTGCAGCCCAAATGATAATGAATTGCGCGTTGCGATAAAGAAAGTAGAGCAGGGAAAATTTTCAGGATACGCAAATGTGGAAATGAAGCAGGGCGATGTGCTGGATGTAATGCCCCCAATGGGAAAGTTTTCGCCGCGTAACTATGAACGAAGCAATACAAAAACAAAGAAACACTACCTGGCTTTTGCGGCTGGCAGCGGTATCACACCGGTAATGAGCATTATGAAATCTGTTTTAGAAAATGAGACAGACAGCAATTTTACTTTGGTATATGGAAACAGAAACCGCAACACCATTATTTTCCGCGAAGCGATTGAGGGGTTGAAGAATAAATACATGCAGCGTTTGCGGGTGTATCATATTCTTAGCAGGGAAATAATGGATGTGCCCTTGTTCAACGGACGCATTGATGCGAGTAAAGTAATTGACCTGAGCAAGTCTTTGATAGATGTCTCTATGATGGATGAAGTGTTCATCTGCGGGCCGGAAGAAATGCTGTTGTCAGCACGGCAGCAGTTACTTGACCTTGGAATGCCGACCGAAAAAATCCACATAGAATTATTCAGCTCTCCCGACCAGCCAAAAGCAACGCACGAAAAATGGATAAAACAACACAGTAAAGATGCGGGCGCTATGAGCAAAGTAAGTGTTCGGCTTGACGGTGTAACCTTTAATATGGAGCTTGCTTACAACAGCGATAGCATTCTCGATGCAGCATTGAAAAGTGGCGCTGATCTTCCTTATGCCTGCAAAGGCGGCGTATGCAGCACATGCAGGGCAAAAGTGGTGGAAGGAGAAGTGGAAATGGAAGTGAACTACGCTTTGGAAAAAGACGATATTAAGAATGGGTTCGTACTCACTTGTCAGTCGCATCCGAAAACAGAAAGAGTGGTGATAGATTTTGATGCGCGGTAGTTACCAATCTTTCTTCCGCAACTGTTTCTTAAAAGCTTCGCGGCGCTTGGATTCCAAGCGCTTCTCTTTTGCAGCTTTAGAAATCTTTGTAGGCTTTCTTTTTTTCGGAATGATGAGGCTTTTTTCCACGAGGGTCATCATCTTGCTTAAGGCTATCTGTTTGTTCTCAAGCTGCGATCTTGTTTCACTGCTCTTGATAATGAGGTAGCCGTCTTTGTTGATCTTATTTTTCAGTTTGTCGAGCAGCAATTCTTTTTCTTCCGGCGTGAAATGATGCGAGTCTGTGATACACCACCATGCTTCGGCCATTGTTTCTACCTTATTTACATTTTGCCCGCCTTTGCCGCCGCTACGTGCCGTTCTGAAAAATACTTCTCTGGAAAAATCTTTCATGCTAAAAATCCTCCTCGTCTTCATCGCCGCTGTCGAAATCTATATTCAACATACTGCCGAGAATGTCACCGAAACTGTAACCACCTGTTTCAATTTCCTTTTTACTAATCAGTGAAAACTCTGAAAGCCCATGTAGTAAAAACTCCATCAGCAATGCAGACTGTAGCTCGTCAGCATTTGGATAAAATTGCTTCACTGCGCCATACAATCCGTCCACCTGATAAAGCTGTTGAATGTAGGCGCTATCATTTTCATCCTGCAACAACATCAGTTCATTTCCTTTGCCAAACCAATCTATGATCGGCTGATAAGGATTTGATTTCGGCTTCCTGTTTTGTGGTTCTTTTGCAGTACGTTTAAATGATTGCGGATCGGGAAAGTAATGGGTGAATAATGTTCTTATCGCAAGTCCTATCAACCTGTAAGCAACATTTGCCGGGCCTTCCTGTTCACCTTCATACACCAGTTCTATCTTTCCGGTTATGGCAGGCATTACACCAATAAAATCTGCAATGCGCACCATCGTTTTTTCATTCCCTTCCCGCAACGCTCTTCTTTCTGCTGTGCTTATAAGGTTCTCAAAAGCGCTGATAGTAAGACGTGCAGACACGCCGCTTTTTTGATCTACATATTCGCTCTTGCGCGCTTCCATCGCAATTTGCTCCACAAGCATCTTACACAAATCGGGTACTTCTACTTTCTGCAATTGCTCTTCCAATATATTGGCTTCCTGTTCTGTAATGGCTTTCGATAACTCAACCGTTTTTGGGTAGTGTGTGATGATCTGACTTTCGATGCGATCTTTCAGTGGCGTTACAATGCTCCCACGATTGGTATAGTCTTCCGGGTTTGCAGTGAAAATGAAAAGAATATCCAATGGTAATCGAAGCTTAAAACCACGTATCTGAATATCTCCTTCCTGCAAAATATTGAAGAGAGAAACTTGTATGCGCGCTTGCAGATCGGGCAATTCATTGATCACAAAAATGCCGCGATGAGAACGCGGAATGATGCCGTAATGAATCACTCTTTCATCAGCAAAACTTAAACGGAGATTCGCAGCTTTTATCGGATCAACATCGCCAATTAAATCAGCAACAGAAACATCAGGAGTGGCCAGTTTTTCACCATATCGTTCGCTGCGGTGCATCCATGTTATCGGTGTTTTTTCTCTTTTTTCTTCGATGAGATTTTTTGCGTGAAGAGAAATAGGCGCAAATGGATTATCGTTTATTTCACTGCCTTCTACAACCGGAATCCATTCGTCTAAAAGATTCACTATTTCGCGTGCCATGCGTGTCTTTGCCTGCCCACGCAAGCCGAGAAAAAGAATATTATGGCGGGAAAGCAGCGCACGTTCTACGTCAGGAATAACTGTATCCTCATAGCCAAGAATACCATGAAAAGGATTTTGTTTTCGCTGAATGGATTGAATGAGGTTCTCGCGTATCTCTTGCTTTACGCTTCTGTTTCGGAATTCTGATTTCTGTAACTCGCCTAATGTTTTTATGGTTGGTTGTTCCATGTGGTTCGCGCCTTATTCTTTGATAAAGTTAATGGAACAAGCCATTCAGCCATTGTGTAGAGGAAGATGTTGTGATAAGAATATCAATCCTGTTCCTCTGGAATTTCATCAAGCAACTGATCCAAAGCTTCTACCTTTTTTAGTGAAATATCTGTTTCAATCAATTTCACTTCATACTCTGTTTTATCACTTGCAGATGCATACGCGCCCGTGTAAATTTTTCCATCAAGCTTCAACTCCATGCCTCCCAGTTCCTCGCTAAACAACCATTTCCCTTCTGCATTGCGCGACACTTCCATCCTTACAAAATCATCCTGATCGCCGAACTTAAATAATGCTTCCCACGAGCAGGTAATTTCAGGACAATTGCCTTTGATGTGTTGCACATAAAGTTGCACGGTTATTTCACTATCGAATTTTCCTTTGTAAAATTTCCGCTCAAGAATTTCTTTCATCTTGGGTCGGCGCTCATCATTTTCATCGAAGGAAGCCGTTTTATTTTCGCTACTGTCAACGATGCCTAATTCGCGGTTCCGGATTCTTTTTTTCTCGGCCGCAAGTTCTTTTTCATAGTCTTCTTTTGTGGCTGCTTCAAAGATGTACGCGAGTTCTCCTCCATACCACATGTTGTTGACCTGCATAATGTCGAAAACTGTAAACCCGTAAGTCTTTCGATTCAGCAAGTCTTTTATAAACACATACCCTAGAAAACGTAAGGGAGAAATTTTTTCAGTAATTAAATCACGCCCTCTGCGAATTTTCTCCAATTCAAAACGAACGAGTACAATTTGATCCCAATGGATACCCAGGGCTGAACCCTTCTTCACAAAATCTTTGAAACCCTTTTCGGCTTCTTCTCTTATCGACGAGTCGAATGCAATTTTAGCTTCGTAATTGTCTTTAAGATATTTCATACGGTTGTAAGATTCCGATGTCTTATCAGCATATTGCAGCACCCAATCGGCAATAGTATCTGTTTGAGGAAAAAGGTCTAAATAATTTCTATTGTCTTTGTATTGCAAACTGCGAATAAGGCTTTCAATCACTTCTCCTTCGGAAAGCACCTGTGCTGTTGCTTTGTTTGCAAAAAATAAACTCGTAAAAAATAGAATGTAGAATATCCGCTTCATCTGCATCTGTAAAATACATAAAACAGAACAGTAATTTGCTTTACAAAAGTTCCAACAGTTTTTCAGCAGGTCTGGCAACCACAGCCATGGAGGCGTTTTCCACGATAGGGCGTTCTATTAATTCAGGGTGGGAAATAAGTAGCTCAATCCATTCGCTCTCTTGAATTTCTTTTCCTTCAAATTTTTCTTTGAACAAAGGCTCGTTTCTGCGTACAATTTCAGAAGGCTTCAGCGAAAGTTTTGTAAGTAATTTTTGTAGTTCCTCTTTGGTAAGTGGATCGGTAAGATACCAACGGATGGTATGAGGTATGTTTTGCTCTTGCAACAATTCCAGGGCGCCTTTGCTTTTGCTACAAATTCCGTTGTGGTAAATTATTAGCTCCTGCATCATGCAATTTTTAGTCCGTTCATCACTTTCTGATTTGGCTCCAGCAACACCACGCCTTCACGCGCTCCGATTACACCCAACACAAGCACTTCCGACACAAACGAACCAATTCTTTTTGGAGGGAAATTTACCACAGCCACTATTTGCTTGCCTACCAATTCGTGTATGGTGTAAAGCTCTGTGATTTGCGCTGAGGAGCGTTTTATGCCAATGTCTCCGAAATCTATTTCCAATTTGAAGGCAGCTTTTTTTGCCTTGGGGAAAACCGATGCTTTAAGTATAGTTCCTGTGCGGATATCTACCTTTTCGAAATCTTCCCAGCTAATCATTTTAAAACTGCATTTCTTTTACGTTGTCCGATATGGTTAGCTTTCCTGCGGTCTTTGCTTTTATCTCTTCTATGGACACGCCAGGCGCATGTTCAATGCAAACAAATCCGTTTTCTGTAACATCGAAAACACCAAGATCTGACACAATTTTTTTGACGCATCTCAAACCTGTAATGGGAAGGGAGCATTTGGGTAACAGTTTTGAATTGCCTGCTTTGTCAGTATGCTGCATTGCAACAATTATATTTTGCGCGGCGGCAACAAGGTCCATCGCACCACCCATTCCCTTCACCATTTTCCCTGGAATTTTCCAGTTGGCAATATCGCCATTCTCTGCTACTTCCATTGCTCCTAAAACAGTAAGATCAACTTTCCCGGCGCGTATCATTCCGAAACTCATAGCGCTGTCGAATATTGCCGAACCGGGTAACTTGGTGATTGTTTGCTTGCCGGCATTAATCATATCCGCATCTTCTTCACCCTCAAACGGAAACGGACCCATACCCAATAATCCATTTTCACTCTGCAACACTACATTTACTCCTTCGGGAATGTAATTAGCTACAAGCGTAGGAATGCCGATGCCGAGATTTACATAGTATCCATCTTTTAGTTCGCGTGCTATACGTTGGGCAATTTGTTCTTTATTCAGTGGCATAATTCATTTGGTTTAAACTTCTTTCAGAGCAGCTTTTAAACTTCTTTCGATCATCTTGTTGTCTGGCAGATAAAGCTTGTATTTGGAAACGAATATTTTATTAGAAAGTCCTCCCGTAGCATATTTTATCAGAAGATCATTTTTGTCTGCACCAATGATGATGCCTATGGGTTCGTTATCTCCAGTAGAACTTTCTTCTTCTTTAAAATAGTTCAGGTAAAGGTTCATTTGTCCGATGTCTTTATGTTTTACGCGAGATATTTTAAGGTCAATCAGCACAAAACACTTTAGGATGCGGTGATAAAAAACAAGGTCTATGAAATGGTGGTCGTTATCTACTGTTACTTTATATTGCCTTGCTACAAATGAAAAGCCTTTGCCGAGTTCAAGTAAAAAATATTGAAGGTTGTCAATAAGTTTTTTTTCGAGGTTTCGCTCGGTAAGTTTTTTGCTAAGGGGCAAATTCAGGAATTCAAAAAAATAGGGGTCTTTAATTAAATCTTGCGCATCATTTATCTGATGTCCGTTTCTTGCTAATTGCAATATGCCTTTTTTGTCTTTGCTAAAAGCTAATCGTTCAAAAAGGGAAGCATTAATTTGTCTCTTTAATTCTCTAACCGACCAGTTTTCTTTTTCACATTGCTTCTTATAAAAAGACCGTGCTTTATTATCCGATACGCTTATTAATTCGCAATAGTGCGACCAACTCAATTTTCCAGACGTCTGGATTTTTTGAACAGAAATTTTTCCAGATGTTAGACGTTTTTGCAAAGAAGATTTTCCAGACGTCTGGAATTTTGGGAACAGAATAAAGAACTGACGCATCATGTAGATATTACTTCTGCTGAAGCCTTTACCTAATCTGATTGATAAGTCTTTTGCTAAATCATGAAGCAATGTGCCGCCATATTCTGCGCGTATATTTCCTTGCTGCTCGTATTCCACAATGTGCTGTCCTATTTGCCAGTAAGTAAAAAGCATTTGCTGATTAAGCAATGACAATGCTTCTGCACGGCCACTTTCTACTGTTGTGCCAATGCGTTTTAAAAGCTTGTTGTATGTGGCTTTAGACAGCTTCAATTTTAGTTGCGCTTTTTCACAGTTTTCTGTTCTATTCTCTTCTCATAATTAGTTCCCTGAAAAATGCGATGAACATAAATGCCGGGAACGTGAATGAAATTAGGATCAAGCTCACCAGGTTGCACCAATTCTTCTACTTCAGCAATAGTGATCTTACCTGCCATAGCCATCAGGGGATTGAAGTTGCGTGCGGTGTCTTTGAAAATCAGATTTCCCATCGTGTCTCCCTTCCATGCTTTAACGATGGCAAAGTCGGAATCAAATGCGTATTCCAGCAAGTAATCTTTTCCATTGAAATTGCGCGTTTCTTTTCCTTCTGCCACTTCAGTTCCTACCCCGGCAAGCAGGTAAACTGCAGGCATACCATATCCTGCGGCCATGCATCGCGTAGCCAAAGTTCCCTGTGGTATTAGCTCTACGTCAAGCTCACCGCTTAATAACTGCCGTTCAAATTCTGCATTCTCGCCCACATAAGAAGAGATCATTTTTTTCACTTGTCGTTGCTGCAACAACAACCCTATTCCAAAATCGTCCACCCCTGCATTATTTGAAATACAGGTCAGGTTATTTACACCTTTTTTTACCAATGCACTGATACAGTTTTCCGGAATACCGCAAAGCCCGAACCCACCCAGCATCAACGTAGCGCCCGACTGAATATCTTTTATTGCTTCTTCCGCATTAGCAACTACTTTATTCATCTGAAAAGTTTGAAGCGAAAATAAGGAATGGTTTATGTCCTGACTAATATTGATCTGAGTCCTTTTTGTTCATATCCACAGTTCTCCAGTTTTGCTCATTCACAAATAAAAGTTGGTAGTGGTGTTGCGGCATTTTTAAGGTCAGCTCATACCAATGTCCGGGATCTTTCAAGTCTAACTTGTACCATTCGTTTTCGAAAGAAGAGGCACCGATATAATAAAACCACCACCAGGTTCCCCACTGATTCATTGTAACGTGCAGCATACTATCATTCACAACTTTTACGTGTGCGCCATCTTTCATTGTGTTCATGTTAAACGATGCGATATCATATACATTGCCCTGAATTTTTTTATCGTGTTTTGCGTTGTAAGCTGTTTTCATAGCACTCGTTCTGTTGCTGCCAATCATCTGAATGCCATCATAATTTTCCGGGAGGTTGAGCAAAAGTGTAACCTTACTATCGTCAACCGGAAATGATTCCAGCAAATGCTGTACTAAATTGTTTGACTCTTTCCAGCGAGTGTTTACTTTCCACAACAACCAAAGATTTATCATCGAAAAAGCAAAGAAAAAAACTAACGACCAGCGATAAGATTTTTTTGTAGTGATAGCAAGTGCAATAACCAGATACACGAAAGGCAGAGCGAAATAGAGATACCGGTCGAATACTACCCAACCTAAATCGGGAAACTGACGTGGGCTTACAATGGCCAGAAGCAAAAAAATAATTGGAAGTAAGAACGCAATTATCCTGAAACACGATGCAACTTTTCTTCTGAAAGTTGCAAGGAAAAGATAGATTGCAAGAGCTACATGAAAAACTACAACAACATTGGTTTTGCCAAGCCAGTTATAGACAAGTTGCTTTTCTGCAACCGGCCAAAAACGTCCGAGTGCTATTATATGAAACAGGTATTTTAGTGCCTTATCGCTATAAGCTGAAAGTAATGATGGTAAAGAACTACTTACCTGATGAGGAAGCGCACTACTGATTATGAAACGAACCAAAATCATGTGCAAGAGAAAACTTGCAAGCATGGGAAACAGGCACCAGAATAATACTATCCTGAATTTTTGAACATACGGGGTGTAGCGATAATACCACCACCACAGTAGTCCACACAAAACCGGCGTTAAGTAAAATATTTCAAGTGAAAAAGTTGCTGGTAGGTAGAGTAGCGAGCACCACAACAAATACTTTTTGTTTCCTGACACTAAAAATTGCTGCACCCAGATAAGTGGTAATAGCAAAAGACAAAATCCAAAAGTGTAGTGAAGACAAGGTTCATGTACTACCACTTCTGAATTGTATGGGCTAATGAGAAACAATGTGGAGACGGCAAATGCAATGCCCCTAGCAAAAGAAATCTGAATGTGCTCCAACAGCTTTTTTACAAACACGAATAGCAGCAAGGCTGTAGTCACATGCATTGTAACATGTACAAAATGCCATCCCAATCTTGATGCGCCGATGATGTTGTAAATAACATAAGTGATAAACTGAGTAAACTGATAAAGTGTAGCAGTGCCCGGGCGATTGATGTAATCCCAAAACGGCTGTTGTTGAATTACGGTAAGCCAGTCTTTATAAAAATCACCTACGAAACCAGCCTTTGCTGCAGGCAGGTAAACAACAAAGGTGAGTGCCCATGCGTAGCAAAAGAAAACCCAGGGATTCGAGAGGAGGTTTTTAAATGTCTTTTTCAAACACAAAAAATTAAAGCCGCCCAAACTGAGGGGCTTCAAAATAAGAATTCCATTAGGCTATCGCAAAAACAGAAGCTCTCTATATTTTGGGAGTGGCCACAGTTTATCGTCAATAATCAGTTCTAACTTATCTGCATGGTAGCGAATCTTGTCGAAAAATGGTTTCACCTCTGTGCAATACATATCAGCGCATTTGTGCGTGTTGCCACAGTTGTTGGCGCGTTTACGTGCTTCTATCATTGCCTCTACATTGTCGTTAATTTCCTGAATGTGGTTGCTTACCACTTTTAGCAAATTTAATTGCGCGCGGTAGGCATCATCTCCAAGTCCTAAATCTTTCAGTCCACGTACATTTTCAATCAATACATTCTGATAACCGATGGCTGCCGGTAGCACATGATTGGTGCAGATATACCCCAGAATCCGTGCTTCAATTTGTACCTTCTTGATGTAGTCCTCAAGCATTATTTCATGACGGGCATCTAATTCGCGAGGATTGTAGATTCCATTATTGAAGAAAACTTTTTTCGCATTCTCAGAAATAAATGCGTCCAGAGCTTCCGGTGTTGTTTTATAGTTATTTAGCCCTCGCTTTGCTGCTTCCTCTGCCCATTCTTCACTGTAATTATCACCTTCAAACCTTATGTTTTTCGACTGCGCAATATAGTCGCGAAGCACATGCAGAATCGCTATCTCTTTCTTTTCACCCTTATCAATCAGCGCATCTACTTCTTTGCTAAACTGCTTTAAAGTTTCTGCAACTATAGTGTTGAGTACTGTCATTGACGAGCCGCAGTTAGCAGACGATCCTACGGCGCGGAACTCAAACTTATTTCCGGTGAATGCAAAGGGAGAAGTTCGGTTACGGTCTGTATTATCCATCAGCAATTCAGGAATTTGCTTGTGGATGTCGAGCTTCAAAATCACTTCATCTTGCTCACTGAATTTATCTTTAACACGCGACTCAATTTCATCGAGAACCTGCGAAAGATAAGTACCTGCAAACACAGAAATAATTGCCGGTGGTGCTTCGTTTGCTCCCAACCTATGATCGTTGCCGGCAGATGCAATTGCAGCCCGCAGCAAATCTGCATAATCGTGTACCGCCTTTATGGTGTTCACAAAAAAGGTTAAGAACATCAGATTAGTACGCGGCGTTTTTCCTGGCGCTAAAAGGTTTACGCCTGTATCGGTTGCAAGACTCCAATTGTTATGTTTTCCACTTCCATTCACACCAGAAAATGGCTTTTCGTGAAGTAGCACTTTTAATTTATGGCGCTTCGCCACTTTGTGCATAATGTCCATTAGGAGCGAATTATGATCCACTGCAATGTTCACTTCTTCAAAGATGGGTGCGCACTCAAACTGACCGGGAGCCACCTCATTGTGACGCGTGCGCAACGGTATGCCGAGCTTGTAAGATTCTTGCTCGAAGTCTTGCATGAAAGCAAATACACGCTCAGGAATTGAACCGAAATAATGATCTTCCAACTGTTGTCCTTTCGCAGGCGCGTGACCCACCAAAGTGCGTCCGCACATTACCAAATCGGGGCGTGCATTGGCAAGGCTTTCATCTACTACAAAATATTCTTGTTCCCAGCCAAGCGTAATTGTTACCTTATTTACATTCTTATCGAAATACCGGCATACTTCCACAGCAGCTTTGTCAAGTGCAGCAATTGACTTTAAAAGTGGTGCTTTGTAATCTAATGATTCGCCATTGTAAGCAATGAAGATTGTAGGAATACACAGCGTTTTTCCAAAACCCGTTTCCATAATGAAAGCAGGGGAAGAAGGATCCCATGCTGTATATCCGCGCGCCTCGAATGTTGCGCGAATTCCGCCGTTAGGAAAAGACGATGCGTCAGGCTCTTGCTGTATTAATGCGTCGCCGTCAAACAATTCGATTGCGGTGCCGTCGCTTTTTATTGTAAAAAATGAATCGTGTTTCTCAGCAGTTGTACCTGTAAGGGGTTGAAACCAATGAGTAAAATGCGTCACTCCACGCTCTTCTGCCCAGGCTTTCATTCCTGCTGCAATCTGATCCGCTACTTTTCGATCAATTTTTGAACCTGCTTTGATGGATGCAGTCAGGCTTTTGTAAGCCTCATCGCTTAGAAATTCCCGCATGGTTCGCCCGGTGAAAACATTGCTGTTGAACATGGACGTAATGCGCTTGCCATTATAATGACCAATTTTGCGCTCTTCTGAAGCTAACTCTTGTAATGCTGGAAAACGTAAGGACGACATCGAATTAAAAATTTCAACAAAACTAAAAAGTAGTTTGGATACTCAAAGAAATTCTTTCTTTTTTTCAGAAAAATAAAACATTATAAAATTATTCTTCTCGAAATTCTGGGTGGAAAATATGATTGTGTAAGACGTAGGCTATGGCGAAATGGCTGTCTATAAAGCATTTAACAGAAATATGAGACTTTGAACTCGTCAGTTGTGAATTAATTTCAATGTCGTATTCCGCTTTGTGTGTTTCAAATTTCTTTATGGGCAAATGCTCAATAAAATCCACTCCTCTTCGTCCTTGCCATTTATAAACAGCTTCTTTGGCACACCAGGCAAGCGTTATCAATTGAGGATCGTTTTTAAAAAATTGCTGCTCTGTATCGGAAAGAAATTTGTGCTGCAAACTTTCCATTCTCTGATGCCACACCTGAATATCAATGCCACACTCTACAGACGGACTTACTACCGCCGCCACATAAGGAAATGAATGAGAAATGGAAAAATAATACTGGTTATTATTCAAGCGCGGTTTATCATACTCATCGGGGGCAATACTTAAAACAGGGAAATCTTCTTTTAGATGCTTCAGCAAAAACCTACCTGCAAGATGTTCCAATCTCCTTTTTTCACTCTTTATATCTATCGTCAGTCCGGTTCTTTCAATAAAAAAACTTTCCGGCTCTGCAATTTCCCAGATGGCGGCAAGGCTAAAAGGATCGCTGCTCCACTCGCGGTAAAGAGGCATGAAATAAGATTTGTACAAAGATGCGATTAAACTAAGTTTTAGCATTTAACTTCATCGGTCGTCAATAAATTTGTTGCAAAATTTTCAAATCATGCGGTCAACTATTACTTTACTTGCTTTGCTGTTTTCAATAAATATTGCTTTCGCGCAGGAAGGCAAACCTACTTTTCCGGCACCCACCAAAGAGCAACTTGCTTTCAGAAAAAAAAGCGCACCTATTCCTCCATTTCTATTGCAAAAATCTTCGGGTGGCGTAATGACCCATACACAGTTGAAGCCTGAGAAACCTGTGATGCTTATGATCTTTCATCCATTGTGCGACCACTGCAATTATGTAATTGACTCGCTGAAAAAATACCAACCCTTGTTCAAAAACACGCAATTGGTAATGGTGGCTGAAGACCGTAATAAAGAATACATGAAAGCCTTTATTGACAAAACGGGCATCAAAGACAATGTGCTCTTCAAAAACATAGGCACTGAAAAAGGAAATCTTATCTACTACTTATACACTTACGAGGTGCTCCCTCAGGTAAATTTTTATGACAAAAACCACAAACTCGTTCACTCCTTTACAGGCAAAGCGCCGTTCGACTCACTGAAAATGTTCATCAAATAAATTTCTAAACACGGGTTATATATTTGCCGCATGATCCTTTCCGACACACGCATACTCGAAGAGATGGAAAAAGGCACCATCAAGATTGAGCCATACCACAGAGATTGCCTGGGAAGTAATAGTTATGATGTGCATCTTGGCGATACATTGGCAACATACAAAGAGCATATACTGGACGCAAAAAAACATAACACCATAGAGCCGTTTAAAATACCCGACGAAGGCTTTGTGCTTTACCCGCATGTTTTTTACCTCGGCGTAACACAGGAGTACACAGAAACCCACGCGCATGTTCCTTTTCTTGAAGGAAAATCGAGTACGGGAAGGTTGGGGATTGACATACATGCTACTGCCGGCAAAGGAGATGTGGGGTTTTGTGGTAACTGGACGCTTGAAATATCCGTAAAGCAACCCGTAAAAGTGTATAAAGGAATGCCTATCGGTCAGCTCATTTATTTTCCTGTAGATGGGGAAATAGAAATTAAATACAACCAGAAAAGCAACGCCAAATACAGTCATCAACCTAATAAGCCTGTAGAAAGCATGATGTGGAAGAATAAGTTTTAAACTTTGTTTTAGAAATATTTCGGAGGAAGAGGGCAATTACACGCTCTCTTTTTTTATGTGAAAATCTTAATGTTCCTAACAACTTTCATTAGGCTTACGTCTATCTCCTAAATCATTTCGAAACACTAAAATCTTCTTTTATGAAAAAAAGACTACTTGCAGGTATAGCCCTGATCGCATGTTCCCTGATGGGAGTAAGCGAAAAAGCTACAGCACAGATAACAGGTATATCGCTCGACTCCGTGCAGATTTATACGCAGACAAATTGCCTCCTTCCATCAACAATGATTGTGAGCTACACTGGTAGTATGACCGGTACTCTGCTACCAACCGACTCTGTAACCATGTACCTCAACTTTGGAGATGGCACCGACACCACTTTCAAGCATCCATTCACGCAGGGCAATTGGTTTTGGGGAAATCTCAATCACATCTATACCATTGCGGGCAACTTACAGGTGATGGGAACCGCTACTTCGCCAAACAACCATACGGATACTTTCTACTCCAACATCATCTCCTTATCCAACACATGCGCACCACTTGCAGGGAGAATGTTTATTGATGCCAATAGCGACTGCGTATATCAACCCGGAGAAATAACTATTAATAACAGCGCTGTTCTCATACACAATTCAGGCACCAACATTTCGTACTATGCAGCTACCAACAGTAGCGGACAATACAATACAGGTGTGCCTCCAGGTACTTACACCATTACAGCAGGCGGTGTGCCAGGCGGTGTTACTGCATCATGCCCGGCGAGTGGAAGTGTAACGCAAACCGTAATCACAGGCGGTAGCTACACCAACAACTTTGCATACAACTGCTCTTCTACCACTGCTTCAGACGTAGCCATCCACGCATACGCAGGAAACTGGAGACTTGGCTTTAGCCGTCCACTTTACGTTAGTCTTCTTAGCAACACAGCTTGTACCAATAGTGCAGGAACTGTAAGCATTACATTACCTATGCACCTCAGCTACACGGGCACTCCGTTCGGTTTGCCAGCTCCTACAGTATCGGGCAGCACACTTACTTGGAATGTGAGCAACCTTAATGCTGTAAACACTTGGTGGACATCGGTAATGATTCACACATCTACCGCTGCAACCTTTGGCGATACAATATGCGTAGCTGCTGTTTACACACCAACAGGCGCAGATGCAAACCTTACTAACAACACCGACCTTGTATGTGCACAGGTAAACAACTCTTTCGACCCGAACGATAAACGTGTAGCACCAGAAGGCACAAGTACTGCCGGCAACATAGTAAACGGCACACAACTCACTTACATGGTACGCTTCCAAAACACAGGAAACGATGTAGCATACACCGTAACCGTAAAAGACAAAATTGATGCAGACCTCAACCTCACCACTCTTCGCGTACTGAAAACAAGCCACCCCATGAAACTATCGTTCGTAGGTACAGAAGCAAACTTTCGCTTCGATAATATAAACCTGCCCGATAGCGCCAGCAACGAACCTGCAAGCCACGGCTACATCCTTTACACCATTAGCCCCAAAGCAAATCTGCCACTCGGCACCACCATTCAAAACACTGCCGATATTTACTTCGACTTCAACGACCCGATCATTACCAACACAACCCTCAATACCATAGCACAGCCACAATCGGTACAGCACCTGGCAAGCGGCACACTTCAGGCCACCGTATATCCTAACCCCGCAAACGGCCACCTGTTTGTAGAAGTAAACAACAACAGCAGCTTTAAAGCAGAACTATACGACATAATGGGACGCACCGTAAAAGCACAAGACGGCTTAAACGGCAATACCACCATCAATGTAAAAGAACTACCCACAGGCACCTACTTCCTAAAGCTTACCAACAAAGCAAACGAGGTACTAACCACCAAAATCAACATACAGCACTAAGCAATAAGTACCAATCCAACCCAATGAAGAGAAGGGAAGGCCGCGGCCTTCCCTTCCTGGTTAAAGAAATGTGACACCCATCTGTTTATCTAATACCCGCCTACTTATCGTTTGCCCTTCTAAAAAACTCTATCAACAGCACCCCAAGGATGCACAGCACTACAATGCCAAGTGTGGTCATAAGCACTTGTTTTGAAGGTGAAGGAGATACCTAAAGCTAAGCATATAACATAGCAAAGGAGATACAAAGGCATTTGTTTACTTGGTAATACTTTCTGTCAATCCCCTGCTTAACAACCTGATAACAACTATTAAATCCGTAACTACTACATGCAAAAAGGCGAGGTAGAAACCCCGCCCGTTCAATTAACCTTTCTAAAAAAAAATCTTTACACCGGTTGCAGCGCCACCTCCATATCTACCGTTTCGCCATCTACAATGTAGAGGGGCATGGTTTGGGGCAGGTAGCCCGGCTTGCTAATGGTTATTTCATAAGTGCCCTCTGCCAGGTTTTTAAACTGGGCATTGCCCAGCGGGGTGGTATCTTTCTTAATACTGAGGGCGGGGATGAGGATTTGTGCCTCGCCTACTGGGGTAGAGGTGCCTGCCTCATGCACATTTACCCTTAGCGATAGCTTGGTGTATGATGGGTCGTCCACTTTTCGCACGTTGAAGTAGGTATCGGAAAAGTCTTCATCAAATACTTTTAGCGCCTTTGCGGCAGGGTCCACACGTTCTTTCAGAATGGTGAGGGCTTCTTTTAGAAGATCTTCAAGGTTGTCGGTATCATCTTCTTTTATACCTATTGCCACTTCTGGGTCGCCTATCATAGCGGCAAATTCACTTGTTAGCGATTCGAGGCTTTCAAAATCGTCTGCTGCGATACCATACGGCTCTAGCGATGCTGCTAATGGTTGTGCATGCTCGTAGATACGGAGGCATAGCCCGGCCACATCATTATCGCGCGCGCGTACAAGATCGCTATGGGTTATATCCAACTTGGTTTTCAGGGGTTTGTTGGATGAAACTACGGCATATGCCCTGCCTGCGGTAGCTATTTTATCGCTTATGGTAATGAGTGCGGCGCGTTTATCATTTTTTGCATCGGTGATGCCCGTGGTAGGCACGCTTTGAGCGGCTATTTCATCAAGTATGAGGGGAATTTTTGCTTTAAACTCGTTGAATGGCATGGCGAAGTAGGCCTTGTCGGTCCACACGGCAGTATTATCATCGCAAAAGTTGCGCACAGCTTCAAACATTAGCAGGTAAGCATTTTGTCTTTTGTTCATTGTTTCAATGATTTTGTGTATGATTAATACTACCAAATTAAATATTTCTTAGAGTATTTGCATTGTTTCCATGACGATTTTTTCTGAAGTGCTGCGCAAAGCATAAAATTTTCTGAGCATTGCTTCCGAACGTTCGTGCATTGGGTTTGAACGCTCGAGCATTGGCTCTGAATGCTCGAGCATTGGTTTTGAACGCTTAAGCATAGGCTTTGAATGTTCGAGCATGGGCTTTGAATGCTCGAGTATCGGTTTTGAACGCGTTCAAAAGCA
>CALMWT010000132.1 GCA_937870855.1 uncultured Taibaiella sp. | reverse complement strand
TTTATTCATAACGGTTACACTGTTTTTGTGTCAACCTATTTTAGGACGAGGCAATATGAAGAAGGAAAAAGGCTTTGGGGGAAAGTTTAAAGAAAGGCTTTCTTTCTTCTTGAAAAAGAAAAAATCCCAGCGAGCCGGGATTTTATTGGGTGTGTATTTTATAATGTATTTAGGCTACCGTTTCCTCTTCTTTTGCAAAAGATAAAGCTGTGTTCACCATGTTTTTCGAGCCTATATATATGGGGCACCGCTCGTGTAGCTGCGTGGGCTGTATGTCGAGAATGCGCTGGCTGCCATCGCTGGCTACGCCACCTGCCGCTTCTATAAGAAAAGCCATGGGGTTGCACTCGTATTGCAGGCGCAGCTTTCCGCGCACATTACTTTTGTCGGCAGGGTAAATGAATATGCCGCCTTTTATAAGTGTGCGGTGCATATCTGCCACCATAGAGCCTATGTAGCGGTGCGAATACGGGCGGCCTTCCTCTTTATTGCTTTCCATACAATAGTCGAGAAACGCCTTCATGCCATCGCTGTATTTGGAGGTATTGCCCTGGTTAACAGAGTATATTTTTCCTATTTCGGGGCATTTAAGCTCGGGGTGAGAAAGGCAAAATTCTCCGATGGAAGGCTCGAGCGTAAAACCATTTACACTAAGCTTGGTAGCATATACTAACATGGTACTCGACCCGTAGATTACATACCCCGCAGCCATAAGTTTATTGCCGGGTTGTAAAAAATCTTCTGGTGTGCATGCCTGCCCTACCTCGCTTACGCGGCGATAGATGGAAAAGATAGTGCCGATGGGGGCATTCACATCTATGTTTGAAGAGCCATCGAGCGGGTCGAAGAGCACTACATACTTCGAGTTTTTTGAAAAGTCGTCGTTAAAACAAACGTATTCATCGTTTTCTTCCGAGGCTATGCCTGCACAGTCGTTGCTGTTTTCCAGCACACTTATCAGGGTTTCATTGGCATATATATCGAGCTTCATTTGCTCTTCGCCCTGCACATTTGTAGCGCCGTGCTTGCCGAGTATGTCCACCAATCCGGCTTTTAGCACCTGCTTGTTTATCATTTTACAAGCAAGCCCTATGTCGCGCAGCAGTGCGGACAATTCGCCTGTGGCCTGGGGAAATCTTCGGGTTTCCTGGATAGTAAACTCGTCCAGGGTCATTAATTTTCGACGGGAAATCATCTTGAATAAATTTTGTACGATAGATGCAAAAATAATGTAACGGCGTGGGAAAAGCTAATCGGAAAAGACGGTGTGCAGGATTAGAAAGGGTGGGGTTGGTTATTTTTTTGGTTGAATAAAATGGAGCCGGGTATTGATTCTAAATGTGAGCGACTACCTTTGCACAGCTTTCTAAAGGGGTAATGGTACAGTATTTCAAAAATATAAACCGCCAGACGTTAGAGATCGAGAAGCCCGAAGGAGCCAACTGGATCAATGTAACGCCTCCGTTTCAGGAAAATGAGATTGATAATCTTTCTCAGAACCTGGATATACCCCGCGATTTCCTTACCGATACCTTAGATATTGAAGAACGTGCGCGCTATGAAATAGACGAGGGTGTGCGATTGATAGTGCTGAAAACACCGGTGGAAAACAAGTCGCTGAATGAAAGCGATGCCTACTATGTTACCATTCCTATCTCTATTATCATTACCGAAAGGAGCCAGGTTATCACGGTCAATTCTTTTGAGAATGTAGCCATCCGCCGCTTCCTCAATACGTTTGCCAAGCGCCACCCCGAACGCCCGAACATGATGGTGCTGAAGATTTTTGAAAAGGTGGTGATGGATTTTATGGAGGTGTTGAAAGAGATCAACCATCGCAGAAATATTTTGGAGCAAAAGCTTTATGACTCCAACAGAAACGAGGAGTTGCTTTATTTGATGCGGGTACAGAAAAGCCTTGTTTACTTCGTCACTGCACTTCGCTCCAACGAGTTGCTGCTGATGAAAATGGAGCGCACCAACTTTCTTAACTGCGATGAAGATGAGCGTGAGTTTCTTTCGGATTTGATTGTAGAATTTTCACAAGCCCTTGAAATGGCGGAAAAGTACAGCAACATTCTTATCAGTTCTTTAGATGCTTTTGCGAGTATCATCAACAACAACATGAACCTGGTGATGAAACGGCTTACCACCATTACCATATTCATTTCATTGCCTACACTCATTGCCAGTTTCTTCGGTATGAATGTAAAAGTCCCTTACGAAGGTGAGATGTTTGGGTTCTATTTTGCCATCGCATTATCTCTGGTGGTAGCCACAGTAATGGTATTCTATTTCAACAAAAAGAAGTGGTTTTAAACGCAGTTATCGAAGTGGTGTGACTTAATCAATTAGTATGGGTCGTATAATTTTTTCGCCGCTTTCCTCATTGATAAACTGTAAATAGTAAACACCTTTTGCCCAGGTTTTTACATCTATATCCAGCTTTTTTGCCAGTCTGCCGGTAAATATGTTTTGCCCAAAAGTGTTTACCACATAAATATCAAGCTGCGTATTAGTGGAAGACATAAGATGCAACATCTCGTTAGCAGGAACAGGGAAAACATTGAGGCCATTTTGCCAGCTCACATTTTTAACGCCAGTGTTTTGCGTTAGAATGAAGTTTGCCGGATTGATATTGAAGAATACATTTCCCGCACTTTTCACTTTTACTCTTGCCTTTGTAGTGGTAGAAATATTGGGGACAGTGATTGTTTCGCTGCCATCGTTTGGCGTGTTTTTAATCAACACATGCGGATAGGTGTAACCGCCATCAACAGAGAGAAGTATATCTACGTTAGCACAATTGACCGGCGGAAGATTTGTATTTGCCACATTCCAGGTCACGGTTTCGAAGGTGCTACCCAGCCAGTTGACAGAAGTGGACGGACTTGTAACGGTAAAAGGTCCTGCATTTGCAGTCACATCTAAATGAACAGAATCATCGGGAAAATTAAAAGCACCGATGCCATTGTAAATATCTCTTACTGTAAGCTTGAAAGTTAAGAAGCGATCAACATCCGGAAGTTTTTCACCTACATAAGAAGTGGTTCCGTTTATCAGCGTATCTAATCTCGGAAATACTCTTGTAGAAGAAGTGTCCGAATGAAAAGATCGAAAGATGGGGCCATGTGTGCTGGGTGCACTCCAACTTGTTCCAAAATTCCCTTTGTTCCATTGTTCCCAGCAATAGGTGATGGTGTCGTGGTCTGAATCAATTACCGGCGGAGCTGTAAGCTCAAATGGAGTCAACTTAGGTATGTGATAGGTTTGGGTAAAAGCACCCATCTGTGGAGGGGTATTAATCGTTGCAGTAACACTAGCGCAGGTAGCACCGTTGGGAGCAGTTAGAAAATCAGTTATCTGCACCAGACTTATTGCGTGAAAATAATCATCACTTCCGCTTTGGAGATTGTTGCTTGCGTTGCATAAACCTGCGTAACTCATAATGGTAGAACCACTGCCCGGTTCGTAAGCTGCGGGCATATCTCCATTGCCTCCACAACTTCCGGTGTTGGCATTAAAGGTGTGCTCTGCACCAAACTGATGTCCCATTTCATGCGCTACAAAATCTATATCAAAAGGATCTCCTTGTGGGTTACTTCGACCAGTAACGCCTTGTGCTTTTGCATTGGATTTACATACACTTGCCAATTGCGCTTGCCCTCCCGCTCCGGTACTGAAAACATGTCCGATGTCGTAGTTAGCTATGCCGATGCGCGAATTGATAACACCAACATTTTCGCTCAACATAGAAGATGAACTGCTATTGTTGGAATAAGGGTCGGTTGATGGATTTAGGAAAATGAGCGTGTCGTTGTTGCCGATCAATGTCATGTGAACGGCAAGTTCTCGCTCAAATACTCCGTTCACCCGATTCATACTTGTGATCATTTTACTGAGCACTGCCACTTTGGTAGGAGAAGGTCCGGCTACTGCAATTGCATATTCACCCGTACAGGCAAGCGCCAGACGAAACGTTCTTTTTACAGCGCCATTTATCCGAAGTTTTATGGGAGGATTATTCGTTAGTTCATGCATCATAGACCTTTCATCTGTCTCACAAAACATCATTTGTCCCAACGGCTGTTGATAGTCTTTCTTGTAATAGCAACAATAAAAACCATCGTTCGCATTGCTGTATGGATCTATGAAGTAGGTACCTGCATTGTCAAAAACCATTGCATGAAATCCGTATTCGGTATAGTCCAGTTTTACGGTTACGTTTTTATTGTCTGCTGCATAACCAGTAAAAGTTTTAATGTTCGGATACTTCGCGGCAAGTGCATCCTCCATCATATTATCCATCCACACTTTAAATAAACGGAGTTCGCCACCCGGCGTAGGAAAAAACATGCTGATTGCCTGTTCGGGTTGGGTTGGAAGAGAAAAAAGTTTAGTCTTGATCGCTTCGTTATTTATCTGAAAAACCAATTCTTTATTTGGAACGATTGTCCTTATTCCCTGAGTTGGAACATTGGGCAATGTCCAGATTTCCCAGGATAGTTGGGTAAGTGCAGATTGCGCAAAACTGCTGAGAAGGCAGCAGGATAGAATTATCGTGGCAATTGATTTTTTCATCTTCGAAGATTAGCGGTCGTAGCGAACCTGATTATCGGCCGGCGATTTTTGCATTTTTGGCTGCTCCGGACTAATGGACGTACTGTTCTCTTCTTTCGTTGGGGGATTGGTAGAAACAGCAGTGTCTTTTGTTGACGCGCAACTAATTAAAAAGCTGGTTAGAATTATTACAAGTGCTGATTTTTTCATGCAACCGAAGATAAATATTTTGCATGAAGGCATTTTGATTTTTTCCGCCCCAATTAGCTAATCCTTCTAACGCCCAACCTCAGAGAATTAAGTATCAGCACCACATCGCTCACAGCCATAATACCCGCACCCCATGTAGGAGTTAGCAGTCCCGCAGCCGCTACAGGAATTGCAATAATGTTGTAAAAAAATGCCCAGAAAAGATTTTGCTTGATGGTTTGTTCGGTGTAGATGCCCAGGCGAATAGCTTTCGTTAAAGTAGAGAGTTGATTATTTGAAAGAATGATGTTTGCAGATTGGATTGCAATTTGGGTTGATTCACTTAAAGACACGCCGACTGTAGCCCTTGCAAGTGCCGGAGCATCGTTAATGCCATCCCCCACCATCGCCGTTGGCGCAACGTTCATCAGTTCATCGAGCTTCTTATTTTTCTGTTCGGGTGAATGTTCGGCATACACTTCTTTTATGCCCAGTTGCGTTGCGATGTCAGCACATTTTTCCTTCTTATCACCACTCAGCAATATCGTTTTGTAGCCCATTTCATTTAGCTCCCGGATGGTTGCTGCCGCATCCTCACGCAATTGGTCGGCAATTTTCAACGCCCCTTTGTAGGTTTCGTTTTTGTAGAGATAGAGATCAAAACCTTTATCGTTTGGTGCATTTGCGTGCAACCATTTTTCAGATCCCAGCCGCCAGGTATTTCTTTCTTCGTCTGTAGCTTCAATTCCCTTGCCTCTTACTTCTTTTACTTCAATAAAATTAATGTCGGAAATAGGTTGCCATTGTTTGGTTATTGACTTCGCTATAGGATGAGAGGAGTGTTGCTCGATGGTGGCCACGATGTCTTTGAATTTTTGCTCTTCAATGTCTTTTACTACAAAGGACTGAATATGCAATTTGCCCGTTGTGAGTGTTCCGGTTTTATCAAAAACAATCTGTTTCACTTTTTTCAAAGACTCTAAAGTGTCGCCACCTTTTATCAGCATTCCGTTTCTTGCGGCTCTTCCCATCCCAACTGCTATGGCTGCGGGTGTGGCTAAGCCCATAGCGCACGGACATGCAATAACCATAACGGCAATGCTGCGCATCATTGCTTCAGGAAAACTAACCCCAACAAAAAAGTAGTTGATAAGAATTGTGAGTAGCGCTATACCTAAAACTAACGGAACGAAAACTGCACTTATTTTATCGGCAAGTTTTTGAAGAGGCGGCTTGGTTCCCTGCGCTTCACGAACCATCCTGATAATATTCGATAACACAGAGGCGCTGCCCAGGGTTGTTGCTTTTAGTTTTATACTTCCGTCCACTACCAGCGTTCCACCCACTACTTCATTTCCAGATTTTTTGTGTACGGGAACGCTTTCACCCGTTATCATGTGCTCATCTATTTGTGCGTCTCCGAAAACAATTTCGCCATCCACCGGAATATTATCACCGTTATTGACAAGCACTATGTCTCCCTTCCTTACAAACTTACTTTCAATCTCCATCACAGAATCTTTACCGAGGCTATCGGTCATCACGATCTTAGCTTTTTGCGGCTGCAATTTTACCAATGCGTCAATGGCTGCTGTGGTTGATTTTACAGTATAATGTTCCAACCAGTTGCCGAAGAGTACGAGTGTGATAATTGCAGCGGTAGTTTCAAAGAATAAATAATTGTGCGCTTGTGAAGGAATAAACAGTAATCCTATCAGAGAATACACGTAAGCGGCAGATGCACCAAGAATAATCAGCACAGCCATATTCGTAATACGGTGCTTCAAAGACCTGATGGCGCTCGGCAAAAAAACATAACAACCAATAATGTAAACAGGCGTGGACAATACTAACTGCACCCAGGGATTGTGAAGCACATGCCAACTTACAAACATGTGCAGCAGCAAGGGAATGGTGAGCAAGGCGCTGACGATCAGCAATAGGGTTTCCTTGTTTGTAGTTGTTGAGTGAGTGTGTGATCCGTTCATGTCCTGATCATTCTCCCGCACCACTTTATAACCAAGATCATCAATAGCATCAAACACCTTAGATTCATTTTGATCGTCTTCCAGAGTGAAGACAACCTCACCCGAAGCGGCATTCGCAGAAACATTTTTCATCCCCTTTTTTTCAAGAAGCTTGGAAATAGTCAATGCACAATTGCCGCAGGTCATTCCTTCCACTATTGTCGAAACTGTCTTTTCCATGGTGTCTTTTATGTGCTGAAAATCTAAAGGAGGATAGTTGGAATCCCGATTGCAAATTTCCTACAGTTTAAGCACAATGAGAAATGGAGATACATTAGTTCTGGCAATTGGAGTATCAGCATAAATAGCCCGATTGAAAAAAAAAGTTCTATCGGTTTATTGCGATTAAAGAAATTGATCGTAACATTGCGATGAATTAATAATGAATGGGAGTTTCAAAGAGTGAACTATTTACGGAGGAACAAAATAAACTGGCTGCAATGGCCAAGGCAATAGCCCATCCTGCCCGTATCGCCATCCTGCAACATTTGGTAAACGCAGATGCTTGTGTGTGTGGAGATATCGTGCAGCAAACCGGTCTTGCCCAGGCTACAACATCTCAGCATCTTAAAGAGCTAAAGAATGCAGGAGTAATTCAAGGAACAGTGGAAGGAACCAGCGTGTGCTATTGTATCAATCCAAAAGTGTGGAATGAGTATCGTGATTTTTTTGCCACGTTTTTTAAAAAAATGAAAGAACCAAAATGTTGCTAGCAGCACGGACGCGTGCATTTATTCATAACAATTTAAAACTTCAAAAAAATGAGAACGATTCAAAAACCAAATGCCTCCGGATGTTGCGGCGATGATACATGCTGCACCGGCGGATGCTGCTAAGACAAAACAAAGACGGCACGAGCGCAGTGCCGTCTTTAATATTCATTCTTCAAAAAAAGACTTTATGCCTACAGAAAAAGAACTTAAAGAACTGGTTCGCCAGAAATACAGTGAGATAGCTTTACAAAATAAAGCAACCAATGCTGCATCGTGCTGCGGTGCCGGTGGATGCAGCACTGAAGTGTACAACATCATGAGCGACGATTACACTACGCTCGAAGGTTATAATGCTGACGCAGACCTCGGACTTGGATGTGGATTGCCAACAGAATTTGCACAAATAAAACCCGGAGACACGGTTATAGATCTGGGAAGTGGTGCGGGTAACGATTGCTTTATTGCAAGAGCGCTTACAGGTGAAAGCGGGAAGGTGATAGGTATAGATTTCACGGCCGCAATGATTGAAAAAGCAAGAGCTAATGCCGATAAGCTCGGTTATAATAATGTAGAATTCCGTTTTGGCGATATCGAAAAAATGCCTGTAGGCGGAGGTGTGGCAGATGTGGTGGTGAGCAACTGTGTATTAAATCTCGTACCGGATAAAAAGAATGTGATGGATGAAATTTTCCGTGTATTAAAATCGCGTGGACATTTCAGCATATCCGACATTGTATTGCAAGGTGCGTTGCCTGTTAATCTTCAGCAAGCAGCAGAAATGTACGCAGGTTGCGTAAGTGGTGCCATCCAAAAAGAGGCGTATTTACAGCTTATCAAAGATGCCGGATTTGAAAGCATCACTATTCAGAAAGAAAAGCAAATCATCATACCCGATGACATACTGCAAAACTATCTGAGCAAGGAAGAAATCGAAGTATTTAAAAACAGCGATACCGGCATTTACAGCGTTACCGTGTTTGCACGCAAACCTGAATGCTGCGATCCTGGCGCTGGTTGTTGTTAAGTAATAAACACCGGGATAAATAAAAACACATGTCTGCACATAATTGTGCGCCTGCCGCACAACGGAAACAACTTAGTTTTCTCGACAGGTATCTTACCCTCTGGATTTTTCTTGCCATGGTCATAGGAGTAGCAATTGGCTACTTCATTCCATCTTCCTCTAGTTTTATCAATTCTTTCTCCAGTGGTACTACTAACATTCCATTGGCAATAGGACTTATTCTGATGATGTATCCGCCGCTTGCAAAAGTGAAGTATGAAAATATGGGAGAAGTATTCAGAAATACAAAAGTGCTTGGCGCTTCCTTGCTGCTCAATTGGGTCATCGGGCCCATATTGATGTTTGGGCTGGCGGTGTTGTTTCTTCACGGCTATCCGGAATACATGGTAGGACTGATACTCATTGGACTTGCCCGTTGTATAGCAATGGTAATTGTATGGAATGAACTCGCAGAAGGCAGTCGTGAATATGCAGCCGGCCTTGTGGCACTTAACAGCATTTTCCAGGTTTTGCTTTATAGTTTATACGCCTGGCTTTTTATTACTGTGCTGCCGGGATGGCTTGGCATGGAGGGAATGGAAGTGGATATCACAATAGCACAGATTGCAGAAAGTGTGGCTATTTATCTCGGTGTTCCTTTTGCGGCAGGGCTAATCACAAGATTTGCGTTGTTGCGTCTTAAAGGTGTGGTGTGGTACGAACAAAAATTTGTTCCTGTTATTTCGCCTATCACGCTTATTGCATTGCTGTTCACAATTGTAATCATGTTCAGTCTGAAAGGTGAGCTGATCGTACAGATACCACTGGATGTTTTACGCATTGCAGTGCCACTGGTAATTTACTTCGCACTGATGTTTCTCGCGAGCTTTTTCATAGCTAAGAAAATGGGCGCGGACTATTCGCAAAATGCATCTATCGCATTTACTGCTGCCGGAAATAATTTCGAACTCGCTATTGCGGTTGCGATAGGGGTTTTCGGTATTAATAGCGGACAAGCATTTGCGGGAGTTATTGGACCATTAGTAGAAGTTCCTGCATTGATTGCCTTAGTAAATGTTGCATTCTGGCTCAGGAAAAAATATTACTCCGACAAAGAAACTGCTCCTGAAAAATCATCCATCTAACAAACTGAAAACATAACAACATGAGAATTGCATTGTTCAGCGATATACACGCTAATCTTCCAGCACTTCAGGCTTGTCTTGCGGATATTGAAAACAGAAAACCAGATGCTGTGTATTGCCTCGGCGATCTTGTAGGCTACAATATTTGGCCCAATGAAGTGATTAATGAGATCAGAAAACGCGGCATCCCAACCATTGCAGGCAATTATGATTTTGGCATCGGGCGAAGCAGTGATGAATGCGGTTGCGCCTACAAGACCGATGAAGAAAAGGAAATGGGTAAGGTATCTATTTCCTACACCAACAGTATGGTTAAAGAAGAAGAACGCCGGTATTTGCGCACACTTCCTGCGCATATCAGTGTGGAATATCAGCTTAATGACGACAAGCTTTTTCTATTGCTGGTGCATGGAAGTCCGCGTAAGATCAATGAGTATCTGTTTGAAGACCGTGATGAAAAAAGTATGCTACGCATTATGGAAGCGGCGAATGCAGACATGATGTGTTTTGGACACACGCATAAACCTTACCATCGCATCTTAAATTCCGGAACGGAAGATCAGCCCCATTATCGCCATGCCATAAATATTGGTTCTGTTGGGAAACCAAAGGATAAAGATCCCCGTGGTTGTTATGCGATGCTTACAATTGATGAAACTGCCTCGGTAAAAGAAAAGACGGCTTTGAAAGTAGAATTTATCAGGTTTGAGTATGATATAGAAAAGGCTGCCAAAGCAGTTGAGAACAGTCCGTTGCCGAATGAATATGCAGACATGTTGCGGAGGGGGTATTGAGTTGTTAGTATAAAGTATTAAGGCATTGTTTTCCTGATATTTTAGTTTGGTAAAATGCTCAAACCGTCTTTTACGGCGCAGCCGATTGGTTTTTTTTTACCCAAATCTTACTTGCTGTTAACGATTATCGCACGCTTTGCTATCGCCGTATTCCCTTCATGTAAGACGAAGAGATACAGCCCGTCTGAGAGTTCATTTCGATTGAAATGCGTTTTTTCAGTTTCGAGTTTTAGGGTGCGGAGTTGTTGTCCATAAAGACTGAAGACTTTTACGCTTAGATCATCTTTGTAGGGAGAAACGGCAATGGTAGTGGTGGCATTAAATGGATTTGGGTAAATGTTGAAATTAGCTTTGAAAGTTTGGTCAATTAATGAGGATGTGATAAACGTGTCGGCTTTTGCAATGTAGTAGTTCGAAGCATTGCTTGCCTGCGTAAAACCGCCGCCTGCATACAACTGACTGTTATAAATGGCTAATGCTTGCACAGGACTATTCATTCCCGTTCCGATAGCAGACCATGTGGTGCCGTTCCATTTTGCAACACGGTTTGCTGAATTTCCCCCGGTGTTTGTAAACCAACCCCCTGCGTACAATTTATCACCAGCACTGTAGATTACATCCACGCGGTGATTCATACCACTGCCCACCGTATTCCATGTTGTTCCGTTCCAAGTGGCAATATAACTTGCATTGATGCTTCCTGCCTGTGTAAAATGTGGGCCAACGTAGAGTTTTCCACTATGAACTTCCAGAGCATAGACGACATTATTAAGACCGCCACCAACCGCCGACCACGTAGTGCCGTTCCATTTCGCTAAATGTTTAGCGGCAATACCGCTTACCGTGTCAAAGCTTCCGGCAATGTACAGTTCGTTGTTATACACAGCCATTGCGAATACAGTGCCGTTTGTACCACTACGCAAAGAATCCCATTGCGTTCCGTTGAAGCTTGCAATGTTATTGACAACAAATCCCCCTGCTGTAGGAAAGCCTCCGCCGACAATCAACTTGCCATTATAAACAACCATACATTGCACATTGCAATTGCCCGTGGTGAACGCTACCGAATCCCAACTTGATCCGCCCCAGCGAGTAAAGAAAAACCGTGTGTTTGAGCCTGAGGCGGTGAATGTCCCACCTGCATACAACTGGTTGTTGTAAAACATCATGGACGTAACATACCCATTGGACAAACCTGGTCCAAGCGGCGACCAGGCAGTTCCGTTCCATTTGGCAATTTTGTTGACGGCTGTTGTACCGATAGTGTCGAATCGGCCACTTGCATACAGCAAATTGTTTACGCTATCATGCAACAGACATACCACCTCGTCGTTAAACTTGTTTCCTACAGACTGCCATGTTTGAGCATACGAAACAAAAGCACTGATTAGAAAACTTAGTACAAGTGCAGATATTTTCATGCCCGTTAGTTTAGAATCTAAAGGTACGAGCCTCCGCACTCGAAAGCTGTGTGAGGGGATTTCGTAAAAAGTAAATACCAAAAATTACTTTAACAAAACAAATACCTATTTTCGAATAAGACAAATGAGAAAAGCCGTTGCCATATTGGTACTTGCCAGCTATATGCTTTGTGCATTTGGCATTAATTTCTCTTTTCATCATTGCAAAGGCAAACTCAAATATGTAAATGTCCATTCGGATAAAAAGAAGCCGTGCTGCAAGGGCAAAAAAATGCCAAAGGGTTGCTGCAAATCTCTTAAGGTAGCCTTTAAAAAAGCGGATGATAAAGCACAGTCATTTTTATCATTCACTCCTCAGCCGGTAGCTATTTCCTTACCAACTTTGGAATATTTTCTTGTCAACCACAAATCGCAGGAGTTTGCTGATTTAGAGCGTTCAAATTACCACCTGCGACCACCGCCTCTGCGAACGGGAAGCCTTCCCTTATATATCGTCTATTCCGTTTATCGTATCTGATTTTTAGGATGCTCCGGCTTTTTGTGCCTGGAGCTATAGCTATTTCTCTGTCTTATACAGACAGATCTTTTCGTTTTTATTCACCTTTATTTTATAAACAATTAAAATTTCAACAATGAAAAAGTTCATTACGTCAGCAGCGCTTCTGCTTACTACAAGTTTTGCATTTGCGCAAACAACAGCTACAAATTTTACAGCCAATGATTGTAACAGTACAAGTCACACATTATTTACAGAACTAAATAGCGGACAAGTTATCGTTATGGTTTGGGTGATGCCATGTGGCTCTTGTGTGAATCCGGCGAAGGCTGCCTACAATGCAGTACAGAGCTTTGCAACCAGCAATCCCGGAAAAGTGAAACTGTACATTATTGATGATTATGGAGATGCGAACTGTGCTACACTTTCAAGTTGGATCACATCAAACAGTATCGGGAACGTAAACAACATCACCATTTTCGACAACACCGGCAATCCAATTAGCATGAATGACTACGGCACTGATGGTATGCCGAAAGTAGTGGTAGTAGGTGGACCGAATCATCAGATTTTTTATAACCAGAACAACAGCGCTGCAAATAACCAAACCGCTATTACCAGCGCAATAACGTCCGCACTTATACCTACAAGTATTAAGGATGTACAAAATCAAATATCGTTTGCAATAACGCCTAATCCTGCAAATGAAAAAGTTGTTATCAGCTACGAAAAAGCAGTAAAAAAAGTTGTGATTACAGCAGTTGGCGGACAAGTGGTGAAAGAGGAAAACTTTGGAAATGGCGTTGCGAATCCAACTATCAGTCTCAATAATATGGCCGCTGGAGTTTATCTCATTAAGATCACCGATAGCGACATGCGTACCGGAATTCAAAAACTCATCAAACAGTAAATGACAATGAAAAAAGGCCTTGTTCTTCTAACGGTTGCAACACTTATTATTGCCTTACACGCGTGTAAAAAGGAAGAACCCACTCCTGCAAAAATTTATGATCCTACTCCTTTAACGGTTGAAGTGCCTGCTTTTGTAAAAACATACGTTGGCGATATGCCGATACCTGCCGATAACCCGATGACGGAAGAAGGTGTGGCGCTTGGCAGAATACTTTTTTACGAAAAGATGCTTAGCAACGATAGGAGCATGAACTGCGCAACTTGTCATAAGCAAGAAAACGCCTTTGATGATCCGCGACCTTTCAGTCAGGGCACGAATGGCGCCTTCGGCGATAGAAATGCAATGGCAATTATCAATGTTGGCTGGGATAAAATTTTCTTTTGGGATGGACGCAGAAATACGCTTGAAGGTCAGGCGCACGATCCTGTAACTAATCCTATTGAAATGGCTAACACTTGGCCCGAAGTAGTAAGCCGGTTGCAAAACAGCGCTAAATATCCCGATCTTTTTTTTAAAGCATTTGGCACTACTACTATTGATAGCAATTTGGTAACGAAAGCTATTGCGCAGTTTGAACGAACAATGGTCTCATTCAATAGCAAGTTTGATAAGTATTTCTACCAAAAGGATAGTACCGTTTTCACTGAACAAGAAAAGCGTGGTTTGACCCTGTTTAGCGGTAAAGCAATGTGCAACATGTGTCATCTTACGAATACACTGTTTACTGATAGAGATATTCGCAACAATGGGCTGGATGTAAATCCGGTTGACGGCGGTTTAATGAAGTTCACAGGAAATCCCAGCGATAAAGGAAAATTTAAAGTGCCAACGCTTCGCAATATTGAAGTTACCGCACCCTACATGCATGACAGCAGATTTACTACCCTGGAGCAAGTAGTAGAATTTTATAGCAGTGGGGTAAAGCCCAACAGTCCAAATCTTGACGAGCACATGCCGGATTTCGGTTCGGGACTGAATTTAAATACACAAGAGAAGGCTGATCTCGTAGCGTTCTTAAAAACATTGAGTGACCAAACGTTTCTAACCGATCCAAAATTCAGTGATCCAAATTAACTAACAGGTAAAACACTTTTATGAAACATTAAACCAACCAACAATCATTATTATGAAAAAGCAATTCTTATCAATCTTAACGGTGACATTATTGGCTGCCTGCGGCGAAACAGAAAACAGCAATACAAACACGCAACAGGTATCTGCTGATACACAAAGCCTGCAACAGCCCGCACAACAAACAAACCCGCTCATGACGGCGATGCATACCATGATGCAAGACATGCAAAGCATGGAAATGAGCGGAAATATGGATAAAGATTTCGCAATGCTAATGAAGCGACATCACCAAAGCGCTATAGACATGGCAAACTATGAATTGCAAAGTGGCAGCGATACTACTATGCGGAATATGGCGGAAATGATCATCGAGAAACAGAACAAAGAAAACGAACAACTTGAGCGCATCATTGCCGCTACATCTGCTACTAAAAACACAGATACAACATTTGCCACACAATCGAAGCAAATGATGGATAACAGTCATGCGCAATCAATGTCTGTGTCAATGACGGGCAATGCTGACAGAGATTTTGCAGCTATGATGGTACCTCACCATCAAAGCGCAATTGACATGGCGCAACTATATCTGAAGCAAGGCAAGAACGCGGAATTAAAGCGTATGGCGCAAATGATGGTAGCCGATCAGCAAAAGGAAATTCAGGAATTAAATCAATGGCTACAGTCGCGCTAAGGTGCAAACAAGCCATTATTATCTCAAAGCGCAATGACTTTATACGTTAAGAACATGGTGTGTGACCGGTGCAAACTGGTGATGAGATCCGAGCTACAACAACTCGGATTTCATCCCCTATCGGTTGAACTTGGTGAAATAGAACTTGCTGAGGAGCTTACTGAAGCAAATCAGGATGTTATAAGAGAAACAATCTCTAAGCTTGGCTTTGAACTCATAGATGATAAGCGGAGAAGAATAATAGAAAAGATCAAAAACACCGTGATCACAATGGTGCATCATACTGAAGAGGAATCGAACCTGAAGCACAGTGAAGTAATAGCTCAGGCGCTACATCATGACTATGCGTATTTAAGCAAATTGTTTTCTGAAGTAGAAGGCATAACGATCGAACAATTTCACATCAGACAAAAAGTAGAGAAAGTAAAGGAACTGCTCGTTTACGACGAACTTAACCTGAGCGAGATCGCATACAGACTTGGTTACAGCAGCGTCGCCCATTTGTCTTCTCAGTTTAAAAAAATTACTGGTTTGCCGCCGAGCCATTTTAAGAATATTGGTGATAAACAGCGAACATCTATTGATAAGGTAGGCGAGCGGACAAAAGTTTTGTAAATGTTTTTCGGAATCGTGTAATAAGAGGGACGTAGGAAGGATGGAGCTTTGTAGCAGAAAAAATGTTGTATGGAAACAACCTCAAAAACGTATGATATTCCGATTTCGGGAATGGACAGCGAACACTGCGCGCTGATAGTGGATAAAGGTTTGCGCGAAGTGCCCGGCATCATAGCGCACAAAGTGGAGCTAAATAACAACAAGGCAATAATCGAAACAAAACACGCCGATGAAACTATTGCAAAGGTTGCCGCAACGGTTCGTGATTTAGGCTATGATGTTGACACTGTAAAAGAATCTTTTCCTGTTACGGGAATGAGTTGTGCATCGTGTGCTGTAAGTGTGGAGTCAATGCTCAGTGCGCAGCCCGGAGTGTTACAAGCAGTTGTCAATTATGCCAGCGGCACAGTAAAAGTAGAATACATACCCACCATTGTCGGTGCTAATGGATTGAGAAAATTGGTTCAATCAATTGGCTACGATTTAGTAATTGCAGACAGCGCTGATGCAAGCAAGGCTGTTGAAGAAATTCATCGAAAGAAATTTTCCACGTTACGTTTACGAACCATTCTTGCCCTTGCATTTTCTCTGCCCGTAGTAGTTATAGCCATGTTCTTTATGAACATACCCTACGCCAACTACATTATGTGGATACTCTCTACGCCGGTGATTGTTGTATTTGGCAGACAGTTTTTCGTAGGTGCATGGAAGCAGGCAAAACACAAGTCTGCAAACATGGATACGCTTGTTGCTTTAAGCACTGGTATCGCCTATATATTTAGTGTGTTCAACACCGTCTATCCTCAGTTTTGGCATAGTAGCGGCTTAATGGCTCACGTCTATTTTGAAGCGGCCAGCGTTGTAGTTGCCTTCATTCTTTTAGGAAAACTGCTTGAAGAAAAAGCAAAGTCGAATACTTCTTCTGCCATAAAAAAACTTATGGGCTTGCAGCCGGGCACTGTCACTATAGTACATGATGGTGGTCATACGATGGAAATACCGATTGCTGAAGTAGCTGTTGGAAATATTTTACAAGTAAAACCCGGCGACAAAATTCCTGTGGATGGAGCGGTTGTAGAAGGCAGTTCCTATGTTGATGAAAGCATGATCTCCGGCGAGCCGATTCCTGTAATAAAAGAAAATGGCGCAAAGGTTTTCACCGGCACCATCAATCAAAAAGGCAGCTTCTTATTTAAAGCAGAAAAAGTTGGTAGCGACACGGTGCTTGCTCACATCATTAAGATGGTGCAGGAGGCGCAGGGAAGTAAAGCGCCGGTGCAAAAACTTGTAGATAAGATTGCCGGAATATTTGTGCCTATCGTCATCGTCATTGCTGTAGCAAGTTTGATTGCGTGGATAGCGCTCGGTGGTAGCAACGGGTTAACGCAAGGATTACTTGCACTCGTTACCGTACTTGTTATTGCTTGTCCGTGTGCGTTAGGACTTGCTACGCCTACAGCCATTATGGTAGGAGTAGGGAAGGGCGCTGAAAATGGTATTCTTATTAAAGACGCAGAGAGCCTCGAACTATCGCACAAGGTGAACGCTATTATTCTTGACAAGACAGGCACTATAACGGAAGGAAGACCTGAAGTAATAAGCATAGAATGGGCGAAAGGAATAGACGTGCATGAATTGTCTTCTTTACTCTTAGGTATCGAGCAGCAGTCAGAGCATCCATTAGCCGATGCGGTTGTGCGTTACCTCAAGCCAAATACTACCCGTGCCCTTACGCTTTCGTCATTTGAAAGCCTTACGGGGAAAGGTGTTCATGCGATATACAACGGTCAAAGCTACTATGTTGGCAGTCCCCGATTATTGCACGAGCAACACATTGCAGTCTCACCCGAATTGCAAACGCAAGCAACCCAATGGCTACAAGATGCTCATACCGTAATATGGTTTGCTGATAAGACAAAGGTGCTCGCGGCTATTGCTATTGCTGATAAGATCAAAGCAAATTCAGCTACAGCCATTAGTCGGTTGCAGCAAATGGGCATTGAAGTTTACATGCTTACGGGCGACAACAGTAATACCGCAAAAGCAGTTTCTGAAAAAGTAGGCATACGCAATTATAAAGCCGAGACAATGCCTTCTGACAAAGCGGAGTTTATTAAAAAACTACAGAGAGAAGGAAAGGTGGTAGCAATGGTTGGTGATGGTATCAACGATAGTCATGCACTTGCGCAGGCAGATGTAAGTATTGCTATGGGTAAGGGCACTGATATTGCCATGGATGTTGCAAAGATGACACTTATTTCAAGCGATCTGTTGCACATACCAAAGGCGATTACGTTATCTCGAAAAACAGTGCAGCTTATTCGTCAGAACTTATTCTGGGCGTTCATTTACAACATTATCGGTATTCCGATTGCTGCGGGATTACTCTATCCTGTTAACGGTTTTTTACTCAATCCCATGATAGCGGGAGCAGCAATGGCATTAAGCTCGGTATCGGTAGTAAGTAATAGTCTGCGTTTAAAATGGGCAAAGCTGTAAAGCAAAAATCCTGTAAATCTTTTCAAAGATTTTGTAACAGTCGCACAGACAAGCGTAGTGAACTTTGTAGAAATATTTAAAACAGAAAAGATGGAAACGTTACAATTCAAGACGAACATTAATTGCGGGGGCTGCATAGCAAAGGTTGCACCGTATATGAACGAAAGCAAAAACATTATCAAAAGCTGGAAAGTAGACACTACTAATCCTCAGCGAATTCTCACAGTGGAAACTGAGGCGGGTGCAGAGGCTGTTGAAGCCATAGTAGCTCAGGCAGGTTTTAAAGCAGAGGAATTATAGGATGAGCGCATTTGTGAAATGGATGAAGGGTTTGTGGCGAATGCTATTTCAAAAACAATGTTGCAAATGAAAGAAAAGATGTTGCACTGTTGCAGCATCTTTTACTACCCAAAAAATCAACTAAAAAATAGGCATAATGAAACGAGTAATTTTTTCAGGTATTATCATCGCAAGTCTTGCGCTTGCAAGTTGTCAGGAAGCGAAAACAGAAAGTAACGACAAGCAAGAAGCACAGACAACAGAAGCGGCCACTGAAGAGCAGGTAAAAGAAATTAAACCCACGTTTGCCAATGTAGACACTAAAGTGAGTAGTCATGTACAGGAGTTAGTGGATCATTATATTCATGTAAAAACAGCGCTTGTAAATGGTAATAGCAACGAAGCAAAAAATGGTGCGATCGCCATCCTCAATGTTGCGCAAGGCTTTGATAAATCATTATTACCTGCCGACCAAAAACCGGACTATGACAAGGCGCTCACAGAGATAGAAAACAATGCACGGGCAATAGCAAACGCATCCGATCTGGAAGCGCAACGCACTACGTTTGAGGGGCTATCTGAGCGGTTTTACGATTTAGTAAAATCCTTTGGCGCCAACAAACCTATATATCATGATCACTGTCCTATGGCGCTGAATGATAAAGGAGCTATGTGGCTCAGCGAGATCAGGGAAATTAGAAATCCATACTTCGGTGATGAAATGCTGGAATGTGGTACTGTGGAAGAAATCGTTAAGAAATAAATACACCACTAACTGACAACAGGCATCCATGGTTCGACGGTTAATAGAGATAGCGCTTCGCAACAGGTTTATTGTATTGCTCATAGCAGGCGGATTGTTTGCTTGGGGTATTTTCTCTATCGGGAAAAATCCGATAGATGCCATACCTGATCTTTCCGAAAACCAGGTGATTGTTTATACAGAATGGATGGGACGCGGTCCGCAGATAATAGAAGACCAGATCACCTATCCGCTTGTGAGCAATCTGCAAGGCATTCCACGCATAAAAAACATACGTGGCACTTCGATGTTCGGGATGAGTTTTGTGTACGTCATTTTTGAAGACAATGTTGATTTGTACTGGGCAAGAACTCGCGTGTTAGAAAAGCTCAACTATGCACAACGATTATTACCACAGGGCACAACGCCCACGCTTGGTCCCGAAGGCACGGGTGTGGGTCATATATTTTGGTATCATCTCGACGCTCCGCAAATGGATTTAGGAGAGCAGCGGGCATTGCAGGATTGGTACGTGAAGTTCGCTTTGCAAACTGTTCCTGGTGTTGCAGAGGTAGCCTCATTCGGTGGTTTTGAAAAACAATATCAAATCATCATAGACCCTATAAAGCTGCAATTCTATAACATCTCTTTCATGGATGTGATGACGAAGGTTCGGGCTGGTAATAATGATGTCGGCGGCAGCAAGTTCGAAATGAGCGATATGGCTTACATCATTCGCGGCAAGGGGTACATAAAAAATCTTGCAGATGTAGAAAACATTTCTCTCGGAGAAAACAATGGCATACCTGTTCGTGTAAAAGATATTGGCGCTGTGCAAATGGGAGGCGAACCGCGCCTTGGCATTTTTGATATGGATGGTAAGGGAGAAGTAGTAGGAGGGATCATCGTTATGCGATATGGCGAAAACGCAGACAATGTCATAGCAGCAGTTAAAGAGAAAATGAACGAAGTGCAAAAAGGACTACCTGCGGGAGTAACATTTAAAACTTCCTACGATCGCAGTGTGCTTATAAAAGAAGCGATTGATTCTATAAAGGGCACACTCATTGAAGTAATGATTGTTGTCTCGTTGGTTGTACTTCTTTTTCTTTTTCATTGGCGAAGCGCTTTAGTGATTTTAATACAGATTCCTATTTCCGTTGCAGTGGGATTTATTCTATTGGAGGCATTTGGTATCTCATCAAATATTATGTCGCTCACAGGTATTGCGCTGGCGATTGGTGTGGTTGTGGACGACGGAATTGTAATGGTGGAAAACGCATACAGACATCTAAGTGAGGAACAAATAAAAAAGGTAGGGAATGAGCCGTAGCACTGAATTTATTAAGCGCATATTCCGAAAAAAGAATGATCCGCTCACGAGTGAAGAGCGACTACGCATTATCGAAGCATCTTCAAAGCAAGTAGGTCCTGGTGTGTTCTATTCTACCATTGTGGTGGTAACATCATTTTTACCGGTCTTTCTTCTTACGGGTATGGAGGGAAAGCTCTTTCATCCGTTGGCATGGACAAAGACATTTATTCTGCTTGTTGATGCAGTGCTTGCAATCACACTTACACCCGTGCTTATTTCATTTTTTATAAAAGGGCGACTGAAACCTGAGCCTGAGAATCCGCTTTCTAAAAAACTTGAGCGTATTTACACACCCATCCTTGCGCGTTGTTTGCGCTGGCGTAAAACAGTTCTCGGTATTAATATTCTCGCCCTAATTATTGGTGTTCTTATGTTATTCCGTTTAGGCTCCGAGTTTATGCCCCCACTTGACGAAGGATCATTGCTTTTTATGCCGGTGACCTTACCCGATATTTCTAACTCAGAGGCAAAACGAATATTGCAGGTACAGGACCGGATTATAAAATCAGTTCCCGAAGTTTCACACGTATTAGGAAAGGCTGGTCGCGCAAATACGGCAACAGATAACTCACCGATCAGCATGATAGAGACGATCATTTTGCTGAAACCGCAGCATGAATGGCGAGCCGGTCGTACAAAAAACGACATCATCAACGAACTAAATGCAAAGCTGCAAATTCCCGGTGTTACAAACGGATGGACACAACCGATCATCAATCGCATCAATATGCTTTCCACCGGTATTCGCACAGATGTAGGTGTAAAAGTGTACGGACAAAATCTGGATACTATTGCTGCATTTTCTCAACGAATAAAAAACGCGCTGCAAGGCACTGAGGGAATTGCGGATCTCTATGTGGAGCCAATCACCGGCGGCAAATATATTGATGTTGAAGTGCGGCGTGAGGAAGTAGGCAGATATGGATTGACAGTAGATGATGTAAATGCTGTGATCGAAGGAGCCATTGGCGGCATGGAACTGACTACGACTATTGAAGGCAGGCAACGTTTTTCTGTGAACGCACGCTTTGCTCAAGACTTCCGTAACAGTATTCAGGGGTTGATGCGCCTTCCTGTGCAAACAATGAATTATGGACCCATTCCGCTTGAGGCGGTGGCTGCTATTTCTATTTCAGAAGGACCGCCTATGATCAATTCTGAGAACGCTATGCTGAGAGGCACTGTGTTATTCAATGTACGAGAAAGAGATTTAGGAAGTACAGTGAAAGAAGCACAGGCGAAGTTGAACAACATGATCACGCAATTGCCCAAAGGATATTATATAGAATGGAGCGGACAGTGGGAAAATCAAATAAGAGCAAATAAAACGTTGAAACTGATTATGCCCATTGTTATAGTCATTATCATCATGGTGCTATACTTCACCTATCATTCAATTAAGGAGGCTGCGGTTACTATGATTACAGTGCCGTTTGCATTGATAGGCGGCGTTTTTATGGTATTCTTTTACGGAGTCAATCTTTCTGTGGCTGTCGCTGTGGGCTTCATTGCTTTGTTCGGTATGGCTATTGAAACGGCAATGCTTATGACCATTTATCTGAACGAAGCAATGCAAAATATGGTAGCGCAACATGGAAACGCTCGTGATACACTCAATGCGGATATTCTGCGACAATATGTTGTTGATGGCGCTGCAAAAAGGCTTCGTCCAAAACTGATGACGGTGTCCGTATCGCTGTTTGGATTGATCCCTATTCTATGGGCTACCGGAACGGGGAGCGACATCATGTTGCCTATTACTATTCCATTGATTGGCGGAACAATCACTTCCACTATTTATGTATTGCTCGTAACGCCAATAGTATTTGAGATGATGAAAGAACGCGAGTTAAAGCGACATGGAAAAATTGAATTAATTGATGCAGAGTAGAGTTTTGTTGATCGGATTTTTTATGGTCTTGCAGTTGCAGGGTTTCGCACAGGTAGTATCGCTGGGTGCGCTGCTCGATTCGATAGCCATTGCAAATCCCTCTTTACGGATGTATGACTATGATGTGCGTGCAATGGATGAAGCAGCACGTGGCGCACGCAGTTGGATGCCGCCGCAAGTAGGCGCAGGATTTTTTATGACTCCGTATAATCCTAAATACATCAAACCGATGGAAAACGGAATGGGCGCAACTGAACCCGGCATGGGGCAATTCATGATCTCCGCAGAACAAATGTTTCCCAGCAGGAGAAAGCAAAATGCAAACTCGGAATACATGAGCGCAATGTCTTCGGTAGAAAGAGAACGAAGACGTACAGCGCTCAACCAACTTACCGCCGATCTCAAAAAAAATTATTACCAGTGGAGCATACAAAAGCGAAAGCTGCGCGTGCTGGACGATAATGAGAAGCTATTGCAGTTTATGATACAAAGCGCTGAGCTTAGATACAAAAACGGACTGGAAAAAATTAATGCTTACTATAAGGCAAAAGCAGCGTTGGGAAATGTGCAAAAGATGCGCATCATGACGGAGGCTGAGATAGAACAAAAACAGATTGCGATCAACACCATTCTCAATCGCGATAAAGCAAAAAAGTTTGATGTAGACACTAACCTTGCATTAAAAGATTACACTGCTTTTGAAATAGACACTAACCAAATTATCGCTTCACGAAGCGACCTCAAAGCTGTAGAGCGCGATATAGAGTTGAACAGGCTGCGAACAAATAATGAGCGAGCACAACTACTTCCTGAGTTTGGGTTGCGCTACGATCACATGATAGGGCTTGCACAGCAACCTGCACAATTCACGCTTATGGGAATGATGCGTATTCCACTTGCGCCCTGGTCGTCGCGGATGAATCGCGCTAACATGGAAAGCTACCGATGGAAGAATGAAAGTCTTTTGCAGCAGCGGCAGATGATAGTGAACGAAGCAACCGGAATGGCGCAGGGAATGTTGCGGGAGATCATTGCACGAAGGAAACAAGTAGATCTGTACAAGGAAAAAATTATTCCTGCGGTGCGAAATAATTATCAAACATTCCTGATCGCTTACGAACAAAATACTGAAGAACTGTTTATGCTTTTCGATGCGTGGGAAACGCTTAACATGACACAAATTGAATACCTCGACACACTACAGGAATTGCTTACTGCACAAGCCGAGTTAGAACGAATTTTAGAAACACGATAGGCATGCCGCATTTGAAAATTATTTTTTGGACTCTGTTTATTGCTGTTTTCATGGTTGGCATTTCGGCATGTGAGCAAACAACCAAAACAACAAACAACCAACAGACGCAATATACCTGTCCCATGCACCCGGAAATTGTAAGAGATGCACCCGGTTCTTGTCCTATCTGCGGAATGGACTTGGTGAAAAAAGAAACTAACGCAAGTAAGATCACGGACATTACCCTTACAACACTACTGCAACCAACTGATAAATATGTTCTATCTACCATTCCTGTAACAACTGCGCAATACCGAAATCAGCCAATGGAAATTGAAGCTCTTGGATATACCGCCTACAACACATCTTCTGTCGGTACTATTGCATCGAGAACTACAGGTCGTATAGAACGATTGTATGTGAAGTACCGTTATCAGCTTATAGAAAAAGGACAGCGCATCATGGATATTTACAGCCCTGAGTTGTTGACAGCACAGGAAAACTTATTGTTTCTTTTAAAGAACGATCCGAATAATCAATCGCTCATTTCTTCCGCAAAGCAAAGGCTGTTGCTTTTGGGTATGTCTTCAGCGCAAGTACAGAACGTGATTGCAACAAGAAAAGCTTCACTGAGCATAAGCGTGTACAGCAACTATTCAGGACATATACATGAAGCGCAGGCAGGCGCTGCAATGCCACAGGACGCTGCAACGAATATGAACGAAGCAACCAACCAAACCACACGAGAACTGAACTTGAAAGAAGGCATGTATGTGCAAAAGGGGCAAACATTATTTTCCGTTTATGATCCTGATAAGTTGTGGGGTGTATTGGGTATTTATCAGTCTGACCAGCCGTATATTAAAGTGGGTGACAATTTGCGTATAGTGCCTGAAGCAAACCCGGTCAAAGATTTCCGCGCAACCATTGCCTACATAGAACCCGTGTTTAGACAAGGCAGTAAGACAATTACTGCTCGTGTAAACATTCCCAACAGCGGTTATCGGCTTCCGGTAGGCAGCCAGATACGAGCTACCATTTTCGCCAAGGCTCATGCAGGCTGGTGGCTGCCTAAAGAGTCGGTGCTATCGCTCGGTATGAATGAAATTGTATTCGTAAAACGAGGTACAGGCTTTGCCGTGAAGAAAGTTGTTACAGGTCATACACATACCGAATGGATTCAAATAATGGAAGGCTTAGGGGCTAATGATTCGGTGGCGTTGAATGCACAATACCTTATGGATAGTGAAAGTTTTATAAAGAGCAACAATGAGTAGTACGAGATTTATTTTGTTATTGTGCGGTTTGATTTTTTCCCTTGTAAGCTGCAAGAGCCGAACGGAGACTACGAACAAAGAAGATGTGTATTACACCTGTTCCATGCACCCGCAGATTATTTCCGATAAGCCCGGTACATGCCCAATTTGCCAGATGGATTTAATAGCTGTATCGAAATCAGGCAGTGCAGCCAAAGATGAGATCATGTTGTCGGACCAGCAAATTCAGTTAGGCAATATAAAAGTTGACACACTTAGAAAGCGCATGATCGGAAACAGAACGGTTTTGACGGCAACACTTAATATTGACCAAAAGAAAACGAATGCAGTGAGCGCCCGCATCATGGGCAGAATTGACCGTTTGTATTATCGCAATGTTGGAGACTTTGTAAAAAAGGGTGAGCCTATCTACGAGTTGTACAGCGAAGAACTCAACAATGCGAAGCAGGAATATTTGCTTGCGCTTGAAAAGCGACGTGTGCTCGGAAATGGCATTGTTGATTTTCAGGATTTGATGCAAAGTGCGAAAAACAAATTACTCTTATGGGGGCTAACGGAAGGACAAATAAAACAAATGGAACGTTTGGGTAAGGCGAGTATTCAAACAACATTTTTTAGTCCATACTCCGGCTATATTACAGGATTTGATGCCTTAGAAGGGCAGTACGTTATGGAAGGCGGTATCATTTTAAGATTAGCTGAGTTGACTACCTTATGGGCGGAAGCGCAAGCATATACCGCGCAGCTTTCACAAATAGATATGTCTGCAAATGCCGAGGTGCAAATACCTGGGCTACCCGAGTTCAATACACATGGTACTATCGAATTCATTAACCCCGAAACAAATACTGCATCTCGCATTACTTTGTTGCGCGTGATTGTTCCTAATAACAATAATCGGTTACGACCAGGTATGCCCGCGTATGTGTTTATAAGAGGCAAACAAACAAATGCAGTTACGCTTCCAATCGATGCTGTAATACGCGATAGTCGTGGCGCTACAGTGTGGATTCAAACAGGAAAGAATACTTATCGAAGCAGAATGGTTTCGCTTGGTATTGAGAACAATGGTTTCGTCGAGATTGCCTCTGGTCTTGATACAAACGATGTAGTAGTAACGAGTGGCGCTTATTTAATCAACAGTGAGTATGTCTTTAAAAAGGGAAGTGATCCGATGGCAGGGCATCAACACTAAATGGGTACGTGTGGTGGTATTCAAGCTGTCTGATAATTGAAAGGATAAACAAATTACAAGTTCAAAAGCAGGTCAGGGGTTATATGCAAAGGCTATCTCATAGGGTGTAGTTTGAAGAGCTTTTGACATTTGCCCGATATTCAGATCTTCCCCTTGCGGGGTAGGATCGCAGATGTAATATTTTTCGCCGTTGTAAATGATGGGTGTTCCCTTTGCTTGTTCCAGTTTTACAGCAATAGTTACATGATTTGGATAGGCAAGTACCACCATTGGTAGGTTGTAAAGTTCTTTCGTAAGAAAGAAAAATAAGGCAGCACGATCTTCACAATCGCTATGTTCATAAAGTAAAGTCTGTTGATGACTTAATCTTTTTTCCTTCCCAAAATTTTCTATGTCGGGTAAGTAGAGGCAAGCGTAACGAGTGAAGCGCATAAGATAATCAACACCATTCTTCACCTTCATTCCCCGCGTTGCTTTTTTCAAGGCAGGAATAAACGAATCGTAGGTTTCCCGACTCATCGGTGCCTTAAAATACAATTGATAATCTGCCAGAGGATAGTTGGCATACACTGCTTTCAATTTTTCACTGATCTTGATTTTAAAATGATAAGGTATATTGTTGTATTCAAACTTCAGTGTCTTGTATTCATAGTCTGCGGTTCTAAACTCAGGTGCATGTGTAAGTCTGTAAGAAAATGATCTTCCACTCTGATCTGGCAACATTAACCGGGTGAGATCAAGTTTTGAAAAATCAAGGTTAAAATTGTAATCGTGATAGTTAAGACAGCTATACTGACGGTTGCCAATTGTATAAAATGGAATGTCGTAAATATTTTCATCGCACTGAGCATATAGCAAAATTGTATCCCCCGAAATAGATACCTGAGCATCATGCCCGCTCTTCAGCAGGAAATACCATTTGTATAATGTGTATTGCGCATAGTTGTCTTTTTTAGGACTAATGCTTTCAGCCACTTTTCTAACCAATTGGTAATATAACCCATCGTCATTGTGTTTCCCCCTGGTACAACAACATCGCACGGATCAATGGTTCATAACCGGCAATTTCCATTTTTGCATAAAAATCTTTTACGGAAGATGCGGAAAGTTTGTCGTTCAGTTCTATAGATTTTGTGGGGTTAAAAGGCAGGATCAATTGTTCACCAAAAAAATCGAACGAACAACTTTTTACCTGCTGTTGTGCAACAACGGTAGAAAGAAAACACGACAAGAAAAACGTTGTAACTATTATCAGTAAACGCACCACCCAAATCAATTGAACTACAAGTTACGCAAACTTAACAATAAGGTAATCTTGAGAGTTTGGAGTTCAGGTGCTTTTTACACAATTGGGAAATTTGAGAAACATTGCCTGCAATTTCGATTAGTTTTACGACCCAATTAATTTGAAAATTCAAGTACCGAATAGAACAGTTTTTTACCTTTTGCATTTTCACTTTTAAATTTTTAGAGAATGTCACTCGAAGCCAAAGTAATGGATGAAATGAAAACCGCTATGCGTGCCAAAGATGAAGCCGCATTGCGAACACTTCGCGCTATCAAAGCTGCAATATTGCTGGAAAAAACATCGGGCAGCGGAACCGAAATAAATGAAGCAGACGAAATAAAAATGCTTCAGAAGATGGCAAAGCAACGCCGCGATTCGCTCGATATTTTCTCTCAGCAAAACCGTGAGGACCTCGCAGCAAAGGAACGCGAAGAACTGGCAATCATTGAGCGTTTTTTACCAAAGCAAATGAGCACAGAAGAACTGCAAACAGAACTGAAAGCGATCATTGCCGAACTGGGTGCAACTTCTGCCGCCGATATGGGGAAGGTGATGGGCATGGCTTCCAAAAAACTGGCGGGTAAAGCAGATGGAAAAGCAATTTCCGAAACAGTAAAGCAACTTTTAGCTTCCTAAACTTTTCCAATTCCAGAACTTTTCCAAAGTTTAAGACTTTGGAAAAGTTATACCGCAGCATGGTACTCGACTTCATCGGTCTCACGATCATCATTATTTTTTTCATTCGCGGCTACATGAAAGGAATCATTGTAGCCGTTTTTTCGGTGCTTGCCATTATTCTTGGCATTGTTTGCGCGTTGAAGCTTTCAGGAATATTTGGAGCGTGGTTGCTGGAAAAAGGATGGGTAACGACTGGCTGGGCAACCATCATCAGCTATGCAATTCTTTTTTTCGGAGTATTGGTCTTGGTAAGATTATTAGCGAAAGCAATTCAATCTGTGGCTCAACTTACCATGCTCGGCTGGCTGAATGGTTTGATAGGAGGTTTGCTTTATGCTTTTATGGCTGCGGTTATCTGGAGTTCTATTTTATGGATTGCCAATCAGGTACACTTTGTTTCCCCGGAAACTAAAACTTACTCAAAGACATACAGCTATCTCGAACCGCTTGCACCGTGGGTGTTTGAATATGTAGGCAAGTTGTTGCCCTTTGCCAAAGATGTATTCAGCGATTTGAGTGAGCTATTTAACGATGCAAACCAAAACCTGCCAGAGCATGTGGGTACTGATAGATAACTACGATTCCTTTACGCACATTTTGCATCATTATCTTTTGCAAACAGGAAATGAGTGCAAAGTTTTTCGCAATGATGAAATTACTGTTGAAGAATTGAAGCAAATAAATCCTGAACGCATCATCATTTCTCCCGGTCCGGAAACACCACTACAGGCTGGCATTTGCCTGGATGTGATTGATCGTTTTTACCAAACAACGCCCATACTTGGAATATGTCTTGGGCATCAGGCGTTAGGGATGTACTTCGGTGCGAAACTTATTCATGCACCTTACCCCATGCACGGAAAAACAAGTGAATTAATGCATCATGGCCATGAATTGTTTGACAGCATTTCCTCTCCATTTACGGTAATGCGTTACCATTCCCTGTCAATAGAAAATCTTGCAGGAACAGGACTCAAAGCAATAGCACATTCAAACGATGATAACCAGATAATGGCGATTGTTCATGAAAGATATCCTTGTGTGGGAATTCAGTTTCATCCCGAATCGGTGGGAACAGTTGACGGGATGAGGATGTTAGCAAACTGGGCTGGAATGTATTAAGGCTAATCGTTTAGCGGGTTCAATTACTACTCCCATTTCCAATGCGCCACACCATGGTTGTAATGCAAAGTCCTTCCGTCTGCAAGCTCTACCTGTAGCATTCCGTTGCTACCGGTACTGCGAATAGTTGCCGGCCATTCCTGCGAGCCATCAGTAAATTTTTGATCGCAATCTTTTCGGTAGAGATAATCATTATAGTCTTTCATTACTACATCTCCGTTCAATGATGCGCCTACTTTTGACAAAACATTTTTGCGTAGTCGTTCAAAAATATGCTTCACACTAAAATCCTTACCCGATGCGAGTTTTAAAGAAGTAGCAAATGGAAGTTCCGCAGGAAATTCAGTTTGTGCAATGTTTAGTCCCAGCCCTATAATACTAAAGCTCCAGTGGTTTCCACGCAATACATTCTCAATCAATATGCCTCCTGCCTTTCTGTCATTGATAACAATATCATTTGGCCATTTTATCCGCACATTCCAGCCTTCATACAATTCGTTGAGTACCTCGGCTATGGCGACAGCCACCGCCGCGTTGAAAACAAATTGTTCATCGAGCGAACATTGTGGACAACAAATAATACTGGTTAAAAGACTTTCTCCGGGTGTGTCTTTCCACTGCCTTCCCCGCTGCCCTTTGCCTTGTGTTTGTTCCGTAGCAACAATGGTTAATCCTGCCTGTGCCGTATCGGCATCTATCAGACGCATGGCATAGTTATTGGTACTGTCAATGCAATCAAGCTCAATTATCGGCGCATCTAATAATGTCTGTAAGCTATGAGCCAAGATTTCAGTAGTTTTGATTGTAAAGATATTACTCTCACAAAACAGAATTTATAGCATTTGGAGAAAATAGTAACGGCACTGCAAGGACGTAAAAAATCAGAAAACCGGTTGACCCGCAACAGCAAGCTTTTCAAAACCATCATCGAAGCAATTCAGGAAAAAAAAGGCAGTCAGATCATATCGCTCGATCTACGAAAAATAGACGAAGCGGTGGCTGATTTCTTTATTCTTTGCGAAGCACAATCGCATATTCAGGTGAAGGCAATTGCCGACAATATAGAAGACATTGTGGCGAAAAATTGTGGCGAAAAATCATATCACACAGAGCGTGGAGACCAATGGACCTTGGTGGATTATGTAAATGTAGTGGTTCATATTTTTCAGCCTGAACAACGTCATTTTTACAATCTTGAGAGTCTTTGGGAAGACGCAGGGCGTGTGGAGCATAATGATTAATATTGCCGACTTTAAATAACAGACGTAAAAGATAAAATGGAAGATAACAAGCAAAAGCCCTTTCCGGGCAGCGATAATAAACCTTCGCGAAAGGGTCCGCGCTTCAATATTTATTGGGTGTACGGTATCATTTTCGTTGCGTTGATCATACTACAGTTTTACACCAGCAATGTAGGTACTACCGCAGTAACGAAAAGCTTTCAGGAATTCAGAGATGAATATCTGTACAAAGGGAAGGTAGAGCAGGTAAAAGTGGTGAATGGAAATGAAGTAGAAGTGTTTCTTACGCCTGCCGCCACGCCACAACAGCCGGAAGACAAAGGACTTCCAGGCTTTGGAAATAACGCAAAGGCACCGGCCTTCACTTTTAAAATTGGTTCTGACGAACAGTTTCGTGATGATATGGCTGATGCCTTAAAAGCTAAGCCTGCGGAAGTGAAGGAACCAAACGTTTATTATGATGTTCGTGGCAACTGGCTGCGCGATATTCTCAATTCATTTTTATTACCAATCATCATTCTTGTTGCTATGTGGTTTCTCATTATGCGCAAGATGGGGGGTGGTGCACCGGGCGGTGGCGCCGGTGGTATTTTCAATATCGGAAAATCGAAAGCACAACTTTTTGAAAAAGGCACTCGTGTGAATATTACATTCAATGATGTTGCGGGACTTGATGAAGCGAAAGTGGAGGTGATGGAAATCGTTGACTTCTTGAAAAATCCTAAAAAATACACTGCACTTGGTGGTAAAATTCCAAAAGGAGCCTTGCTTGTAGGCCCTCCGGGTACCGGTAAAACCTTGCTCGCAAAAGCGGTTGCTGGCGAAGCGCAGGTTCCGTTCTTCTCTATGTCGGGTTCCGATTTCGTAGAGCTTTTTGTAGGTGTGGGTGCAAGCCGTGTGCGCGATTTGTTTAAGCAGGCAAGAGAGAAAGCGCCTTGTATCGTGTTCATTGACGAGATAGATGCAATCGGTCGGGCACGTGGGAAAAATGTAGTGATGAGCAATGATGAACGCGAGAATACGTTGAACCAACTCCTTGTGGAAATGGATGGCTTTAGTGGCGATACGGGCATTATTGTTCTTGCAGCTACCAATAGACCTGATGTGTTGGATACTGCATTGCTTCGTCCTGGTCGTTTTGACAGACAAATTTCTATTGATATACCGGATGTAAAGGGGCGCGAGAAAATTTTTGATGTGCATCTTAAACCCATCAAGAAATCGGCTGACCTCAATATTAATAAACTTGCTGTGCAGACTCCGGGTTTTGCAGGTGCAGACATTGCCAATATCTGTAACGAAGCAGCATTGATCGCAGCACGTAAAGGCAAGGAAGAAGTAGAAATGAGCGACTTCAACGATGCTATTGATCGCGTAATTGGCGGACTTGAAAAGAAGAACAAGATCATTTCCCCTGAAGAGAAAAAAGTGATTGCATTCCATGAAGCCGGACATGCTATTTGCGGATGGTTTTTAGAACATGCGCATCCACTTATTAAAGTTTCTATAGTGCCGCGTGGTGTAGCTGCGTTAGGTTATGCACAGTATTTACCGAAGGAGCAATATCTCTACACGTTGGAGCAAATGCAGGATCAGATGGTTGCATTGTTTGGAGGAAGAGCCGCAGAGCAAATTACTTTTGGTAAAGTTTCTACAGGGGCGCAAAACGATTTGGAACGGATAACCAAGATGGCTTACAGTATGGTGAGTATCTATGGCATGAACGAAAAAGTAGGGAACGTTTCTTACTACGACGGCAATCAGGAATATGCGACCGCAAAGCCTTATTCTGAGGAAACTTCTAAAATTATTGATCAGGAAGTTCGGGCTTTAATTGCAGAGCAATATGAAAGAGCCAAAGACTTACTTCGTCAACATGTGCATCATTTGAATGCACTTGCTGCGGAACTTTTGAAAAAGGAAGTGCTTTATAAAGATGATCTTGAAAGACTAATCGGTCAGCGTCCTTATGAGGATATGTCTCCCAACGAAGGCATTCCTCCTGTAACAGGAACTATTGCGGAGAATCCGATAGCGTCCTAAAAAAAATAGTAGCTTAAAAAATTACAAAGCGGTGGTTGTACCATCGCTTTTTTATTGTGTGTCAGGCATGTATATCAGCTATAGGGTGCAAGTCCCGAACACGC
>CALMWT010000131.1 GCA_937870855.1 uncultured Taibaiella sp. | reverse complement strand
GTGGCGATGTATCGTTTGATACGAATGTGGTGGACGATAAGGTGTTGCTGAAGGCAGATGGTATGCCTACGTATCACCTGGCTGTGGTGGTAGATGATTATTTGATGAAGATAACCCATGCCTTTCGGGGTGAGGAGTGGCTGCCGAGTGCACCGGTGCATGTATTGCTGTGGAGGTATTTGGGTTGGGAGAAAGAGATGCCGCAGTGGGCGCACCTTCCGCTAATACTAAAGCCCGATGGGCATGGCAAGCTTAGCAAGCGCGATGGTGAGCGGCTGGGTTTTCCGGTATTTGCCATGGATTGGACGGACCCCAAGACGGGAGAAACTACTACGGGTTTTAAGGAGCGGGGGTTTTTGCCAGAGGCATTTGTAAATATATTGGCTATGCTGGGTTGGAATAGTGGTACGGAGCAGGAGTTGTTTTCGATGGAAGAGTTGATAGCCCAGTTTTCTATAGAGCGGGTGCATAAGGGCGGTGCAAAGTTTGATTATGAAAAGGCTAAGTGGTTTAACCATCAGTATATACAAAGAAAAACAGATGGTGAGCTGGCAGTATTGATAAAGCCCTTTATAGAAAAGCACGAAGTAACGGCAGATGAGGGTTATCTGACTCAGGTTGCGGCATTGATAAAGGAACGTTGCCACTTGCTTACAGATTTTTGGGAGCAGGGACATTTCTTTTTTAAAACACCGGAGATTAAGGAGCTATCGGCTATTGCAGATAAATGGACAGAGGCTAAAAAGATATTCTTTGAAAGTTGGGTGAATGAGTTTGATTCAATAGCAAGTTGGATGCATGAAGATATGGAGCGTCATTTTACGGAGTTGCTCACTGCACATGGGTTAAAGAAGGGCGATGTGTTGCTGCCGCTGCGTATTATGCTGGTGGGTGGGAAGTATGGCCCCGGTGTTTTCCATATTGCGGAAATGATAGGGAAGGAGGAAACAAAGAAGCGTGTGCTGCTTGTGTTAGAAATGATCTGATAATTGACAGAAACAGAAAAGCCGGCGAGTGAAAAACGCCGGCTTTTGATTTTTAAGAGAATACTGTCTTATCGTAAGAGCGATACATCGCCTTTGTAAGTACGTTGTAGTCCGTTAGGTGTGGTAATTCTTATCAGGTAATGATATACGCCAATTTCCTGAGGTATGCCCTTGTGCGTACCGTCCCAGCCTCTGTTTGCATCGGTGGTGCTGAATATTTCTTGTCCCCAGCGGTTGAATACTCTGAATTCTATAAGCCGCTGAAACTTCATATTTTTTACACTAAACACATCATTTCTACCGTCGCCGTTTGGAGAGAAAGCGTTGGGTATCATTTCAAACATGGTGTAGTCAATATCCATTTTTACATAAGCGGTATCGCGGCATCCATACTTGTCTGTTCCTATTACCTGAAAAGTGGCAGTATCTGTTGCGGTAGCCTTCGGGTCTTTTTCATTCGGATAATCGAGTAATCGGGTAGGAGTCCATGTATAAAAAGTAGCGCCGCCTGCATTCAATTGCGCAATGTCTCCATACTTGGCAGTGAAGTCGGGGGTAACGTCCACCAGTACAGGTAACGGTCGGGCAGTAATTGTGATGCTGTCGCTACCGATACAGCCAATAGGCGTATTTACCGTCAACACATAAGTAGTAGTGCCAGCCTCTTTGGTGTAAAAATAAGGTTGCATCACTGTTGGGTCGTCCAGGTGAGTAGTTGGAGTCCATGTATAGGTGTAATTCTGAAACCAGGAGGGTTCCACTTGTGCATTCAGCAGGTATGGATCTCTGATACAAAAATTGGTGTCGGTTGGAGCAATGGAAACAATGGGAATTGGCTCAACAAAAGCAGTGAAGGAGCGTGAGAGTGTGGGACATCCTCCATAGCTTGCCGTAACTGTGTAAGTGGTGGTAGTGGTAGGTGAAACTGTGGTAAGTGTGTCATTTGGATTGGCAATACCCGCAGGAGGTGTCCAGCTAAAATCATAGAGAGGATCGCCAGATGCATGTAAAGTAACTAAACCGCTTCCGCCACAAATGGTGGTATCCTTGCTCAGCAAGCTCATCTTCAGCGAATCGCGTACTTGAATAACTACGCTGTCAATTGGCTCTAGACTACAGCAATTAAGCCTTCTTATTTTGATGGTTTCAAATCCCGGTTCATCAAAATTATCCTGAAATGGATTGAGGACAACACTTGTGGAGGTAGTGTTTGGCTGAATGATAATGCTATCTGCAAGGAACGGATAGTCAACGCCGTTTACAGCAGTGCCACTAAAGTCAAGACAAATTTTCTTTTTTCTGGGCGTTGCCATTGTTCGGCTGGCTGTAATGGTAGCGGGTGTACAACCCTCAATCAAATAACCATTATCCGTCGCCAGTACGCCGCTAAGATCAAGTGTTACCGTATCAACAGTAAAGCTATTTTCACGTAAAAAAACAGCGGATTGATAAGCATGGTCTGAAACGTTCGCAATAGCTAATTTCATGTGATATGTATCGCAAGGTTGAATAATCGCAGATGCTTGAAGAACGGTTGTAAAACCATCTAAAGCTATGATAGACCCAGGCTGATTAAGATTATCTACATAATATCCCGTAAAAGGCGATCCAGCCCCCATGCCTTGACAAGTTCCAAGCGAATAGCCAGTTCCTGTTGGAGCCATATTAATCGAGTTAATAGCAACTGGGATATTAGTACCGGGAACCAAAGCTATATTCACTGGGGGATTGTATCCTGGACCAGACAAAAAGAAAGCAAAAACATCATTGTAGGGAGAACAAGCAAATTCTGGATATTCTTCCGATCCAAAAACATACTCAAAAGAAAGTAAAGCAGCACTATCCACATCGGGAACAAAGTCAAATTCCAAAACACAAGCATCATTAGTGTTATTTGGTGCAGCAATAGAATCTAATTGCGCATCTCCCGGAGAAGAAGTTGTTTGACCAACAAAAAAATTCACGTCATTATTAAGGTCGGTGGCAGTGCCTGTTGCTAATATTATACCTCCTGTCAGCCCTAAGTTGCTAGGACTAGAAGTAAAATTAGCATTGTGTGCTCCCGGACAATTAAGCACGGGGTTCAGCACAGTTACATTACTACCCACCAATCTTTGTACTAATTGTAAGGCCGTTTGGTTATTTGTAACTGTGAGTTGTCCGTTAGAATTGAAAGACATCAGTACAATCAACAGAAGCAATAATCGCTTAGTATTCGTAAAGTTCATACAATAAGAATCTCAGTTATTCGGTAATTAAGACGCATTTGCGCCTTAGTTAGTTGGTATCTAAGTCGAAAGTTAAAAAAGAAATAGCGAAAATAATCTCATTGCTCTAAAAGATAATGGTGACGCAGAAAGCGTCACCATTATTTATCATCCGGTTACTGGAAATTTTTTCCAAATTTTTCCGGCGTTGGGAAAGTTGTTTTATTAATAATCCATACCCATTCCGCCTGGTCCACCTGGCATTGCAGGAGCAGCAGATTTAGGTTCTGGTTTATCAGCAACTACACACTCGGTAGTAAGGAGCATAGAAGCAATTGAAGCAGCGTTCTCAAGTGCTACACGGCTCACCTTAGCTGGGTCTATTACACCGGCAGCAAGTAGGTTTTCATATTGCTCTGTACGTGCGTTGAAGCCATAGTCAGCTTTTCCTTCGCGTACTTTTTGTACTACAATAGAACCTTCGATACCTGCATTTTCAACAATAGTACGAAGTGGAGATTCTAAAGAACGACGAACGATCTGGATACCTGTTTTCTCGTCTGCATTGTCGCCTACAAGGTTAGCAAGGCTTTCAATAGCACGGATATAAGCAACACCGCCACCTGCTACAATACCTTCTTCAACCGCTGCACGTGTAGCATGAAGCGCATCGTCAACGCGGTCTTTCTTTTCTTTCATTTCAACTTCAGAAGCTGCACCTACATAAAGAACTGCTACGCCACCTGAAAGTTTAGCAAGACGCTCTTGCAGCTTTTCACGATCGTAGTCGGAAGTAGTTGATTCGATCTGTGCTTTGATTTGATTTACGCGAGCAGTGATGTTATCTTTTTCACCCTTGCCGCCTACGATTGTAGTGTTGTCTTTATCAATAGTGATGCTTTCAGCTTGTCCGAGGTAAGCCATAGAAGCGTTTTCCAGCTTGTAACCTTGCTCTTCACTGATAACAGTTCCGCCAGTCAATACGGCAAGATCCTGAAGCATTTCCTTACGACGATCGCCAAAACCAGGAGCTTTTACAGCCGCTATTTTCAATGAGCCGCGAAGTTTATTCACTACCAGTGTCGCGAGTGCTTCACCGTCTACATCTTCTGCAATGATCAACAACGGACGACCGCTTTGAACTGTGCTTTCAAGAATAGGAAGAATGTCTTTCAGTGTGCTTACTTTCTTATCATAGATAAGGATGTAAGGGTTTGAAAGTTCGGTTTGCATTTTCTCTGTGTTCGTAACGAAGTACGGAGACAAATAACCACGATCGAACTGCATACCTTCTACCACTTCTACAGTAGTATCAGTGCCTTTTGCTTCTTCTACAGTTATAACACCTTCGTTACCAACTTTAGCCATTGCTTCAGCTATCAGCTTACCAATAGTGCTGTCGTTGTTTGCAGAGATAGTAGCTACCTGCTCTATTTTGCTGTTGTCATTACCAACTTTTTGAGCTTGCGTTTTCAGGTTTTCAACTACTGCAGTTACAGCTTTGTCAATACCGCGTTTCAAATCCATAGGATTAGCGCCCGCAGCTACGTTTTTCAAGCCTTCGTTGATGATAGACTGTGCCAAAACAGTAGCAGTAGTAGTACCGTCGCCCGCTACATCCGCAGTTTTAGAAGCTACTTCTTTCACCATTTGTGCACCGAGGTTTTCGATTGCATCTTCCAGCTCAATTTCTTTTGCTACCGATACACCATCTTTAGTGATACCAGGTGCGCCAAACTTCTTTTCGATAACTACGTTACGTCCTTTAGGACCGAGTGTTACTTTCACTGCGTCTGCGAGAATATCAACGCCGCGTTTCATTTTATTGCGTGCTTCTGTATTAAAGAAGAGTTGCTTTGCCATATTTTTCTTGATTTGATAATTTGATAATTTGGAAATTTGATGATTTGACGTTCTGTCGCAAAGGCATTTAAAACTCGTGATGTGCATTATCAAATCAGCACATCATCAAAGAGTCAAATTGCCTTAAACAATCGCCAGAATATCGCTTTCGCGCATGATGAGGTAATCTGTTCCTTCAAGGCTAATTTCTGTTCCGGCGTATTTGCCATAAAGTACATTGTCGCCTGCTTTTACAGATACTGGTTCATCTTTCTTGCCAGGACCTGCGGCGATTACGATGCCGCGTTGTGGTTTTTCTTTTGCAGTGTCAGGGATAATGATACCACCCGCTGTTTTTTCTTCAGCGGCTGCGGGTTGAACGATTACCCTGTCGTGGAGCGGAGTAATGTTTACGTTGTTTGCCATAGTCTATTTTAAATTTAGATGTTTGAAAGATGATTTGTGATTCCGATAACATCAGATTTTGTGCCGGGCGGCGAAGGTCGGTCATTTTTACAGAAACGAACCAAAACCTTTAACCCTTGACATTTTCTGGCAGTCAAAATTTCCTTCACCATGAAATTATTTCACAAAATCAGCACCCGTTTGTTGTTTTACTATCTTTAAGGCTCAATCAATTTTATGAAGAAAATTTTACTGACCTTCGGAACCTTTTTGTGCGCCGGTAACATGGTTTCTGCACAGTTGGCCAACGGAGGAATGGAGCAATGGAGAAATGTGGCTGCAACAGGACACAATTTTACAGTGCCTGTCAATTGGAATTCAGCAGACTCTTTGGTAACGACTTTGCCGGCAGCATTTGTTCCCAACCCTAAACAGCATGTTTTTCAAACAGCTATTTCGAATAGTGGCAGCGCTGCCGCAATGGTAATGAGTAGGGATGTAGGCGGCACAATCGGAATACTTTCGGGAATATTGGCAAATGCAGAAGTAGGCTACGACCTTGCGAAATTGCTTGCGAATCCAAACAATCCATCTGCAGGTGTGGTATTCAAAGGCGGAACAACCATTTCGCAACGTGTAGGAGGTGTAAAAGCAATGGTAAAATATCTGACAAAAGGAACTGACACAGCCGCTTTAGCTGTCAGGGCAATTCTCAACAATGCCAGCACCGGAAATAAAGATTCGCTTGTGGGAGAGGGATATTCTATAATTACAGCAAGCAACAATTATGGGCAAATTTTTGCGCCTGTTTCTTACATCAACAGTTCTGTAGTACCTACTCATTTGATAGTGGCATTTGCAAGCAGCGCACGTACTTCCCGCGTTGACAGCAGTACCATTTATGTAGATGATGTGGACTTTGTGACAGTAGGTATAGACGATGTAGCACAGCAACAAAAAGTGTCCGTTTATCCGAATCCGGCAAGCAACTTCCTTCATATTGCTTCGGAGGAAAAAGGAAATCTAAGATGGGAAGCATACAATGTGCAGGGACAGAAAATAGCAACCAGAGATTTTTCCAAGACCACAACCGTTGATATTTCCGGTCTTTCTGTGGGATTATATGTTTTCAAAGTAATGAACCGCGAAGGAGAAGTGAATCAGCACGGTAAATTCAATGTTATAAGATAGCGGGTAAAAATTCTGAAAGCTCAGTCCATACTTGCTCGGTTGCACGAGCATAAGTGGACTGAGCTTTTTCATTTGCCAACTAAAAACTTTGCAAGATCAGGCAGTGGTGTTTTTTGTTCGTTCTTTGTAAAGCATTTTAATGATGCCGTCTGCCAATCCAATTTTAGGAACATAAATTTCATCGGCATCTACCCACCGCATAATGGAGATATAAATCTGCAAGGCGGGAACAATCACATCTGCACGATCATCCCGGAAACCATAAAGATGTTTTCTTTCTTCCAGCGTAGAGCAACTCATTTCTTTATAATAATCTTTCAACAGCTCCAGAGGTAAAGGTTTTCCTTCTTTCCTTTTAGAGAGCGAAAAAATTTTGTTGATGTTGCCACCGCTGCCTATTGCTTCAATAGGTGCGTAATCTTTGATATTGGTTTTAATGAACAATTTCATTTGTTCCCAATGTTCATCCGTCACTTTATTGTGCAACAAGCGAATAGTTCCTATGTTGAAAGATTCTTTGAAAATGATTTTGTTGTTAGCAAACAAAGTGGCTTCCGTACTCCCACCACCTACATCAATATACAAGTAGGATTTGTTGAAAGCAAGATTTTCCGCGATGTGCGTTTCATAAATAATATTCGCTTCTTCCTGTCCGCTAATAATATTAATCCTGATGCCCGTTTCTTTATAAACTTCATCAATAATTTCCTTGCCGTTTGTAGCATCGCGCATGGCGGAGGTGGCACAGGCTTTCATCGCCTCTACCTTATATACGTCCATCAAAAGTTTATAGGCCTTCATGGTGTTGATAAGGTTTACCTTTCTTTCCTGAGAGATATAGCCTTTGTCAAACACATCAATGCCCAGCCGCAGGGGTACACGAAGCAAATTTATTTTAGTAAAATCAACAGTTCCGTCTTTGTAAATAGCGCCCTCAGAGATAAGTAATCGGGCTGCGTTGGAACCAATGTCTATTGCTGCAAGTATCAAATTTCGTAGTGTTTGTTCTTCAGGTATTGGTAGATGGCGAGTTGCGATCGAACTTCCGGCTCCCCCACATTTCGCTGCACATAAGTATTACTTTGCTCGTCGTCTAATATACGTCCTTTCACATTTTCGGCAAGCTGAATATCGAGGATGTCTATTAGCTCCTGCTGTATTTCCTTATCGTAAATGGGACAAGCCGCTTCGATACGATGATCTAAATTTCGTACCATCCAATCGGCCGAAGAAATATACACGCTTGGCTTTTTACCATTATCAAAAACAAATACTCTTGCATGTTCCAGATAGGCATCAATGATACTAATGGATTTCATGCGACCCTTCAAAGATTTTGCTTCTGTGTAGGCACAGCAAATTCCACGAATTATCATTTTTACATGCACACCTGCTTTGGCAGCATCGTACAATTTCAAGATCAGAGTTTGATCTACAAGGCTGTTGAGTTTGATGATTATGGATGCGTCTTTATTTTTTCTCGCAGCGCGTATTTCTTTGGTTATCTCGTCTAAAAAAAACTTGCGCATATTGACCGGAGCCAGGGGCAATGTCTTACAATTCCGCAAACTTTCAAGGCGCGGATGTGCTGATTCCAGAAAAGAAAAAATGCGGTTGATGTCGGCAATAATATTTCTATTGGTGGTCAGCAAGCAATGATCACCATAATACTCCGCTGTGTTTTCATTAAAATTTCCGGTTGATACAAATCCGTACTGTTTTGTTTTATTGAACTCTCTTTTTTTAATGATGCAAAGCTTTGCATGAACTTTCATATCGGGTATGCCCACCAAAACTTTTACGCCTTCTTCTTCCAGTCTTTCTTTCCAGTTGAGGTTTGCCTCTTCATCAAAGCGGGCACGCAATTCTAACATCGCTGTCACTTGCTTGCCATTACGCACAGCATTCACTAACGCGTTAGCAATCTTGGAATCTTTTGCAAGACGATAGCAGGTGATCTTGATGCTTTGCACAAAAGGATCTATTGCTGCTTCGCGCAAAAGATCAATAATAGAATCGAAAGAATGATAAGGAAAATGAAGCATGATGTCTTTTCGTTCCATTACTTCCATAATGCGAATAGGTTGCTTCAAAAGCGGATGCACAAATGGCTTGGGTCGCTGCTTTAGGTCTGCAAAAACAGAAGACGGAAAGTTCATGAAGTCCTTGAAATTATGAATCCTTCCTCCCGCTATCAGGTTGTCTTTCTTAGTCATGCCGAGTCGTTTGATCAGGTAATCAAGAAGTCCGGGGTCAATATTTTTATCGTAAACAAAACGTGTTGCACGTCCTTTTTTTCTGTTCTTAAGGCTTTTTTCAAGCTCGTCAATAAGGTTGGTATTTATATCATTGTCTAATTCCAATTCTGCATCGCGCGTTAGTTTTATAATGTAACCCAGAAAGCGATTGAAACCAAAAGGAGCAAACAAGTGCGAAAGATTTGCCCGGATAATATCTTCCAAAAGAATGATGTCCTTCGATTTTCCATCGGAAGGAAGAATAGTGAAGCGTGGCAAAAGTTTAGTAGGTATTTCTATTAACGCATACCGTTGCAGCATCGGATTGTTAGTATTTCCAAGTACGCAGGCGAGGTAAATAGACTTGTCGCGCAAGAGCGGAACCTGAGGAATACTTTCGATCATTAAAGGAATGATCTGGGTTCTGATCTCTTCATCAAAGTAAGTGGAAACGAAATCCTTCTGAGGCTTTGTAAGTTGTCTCTCGTTTTTTATGAAGATCTTATTTCTTTCAAGCTCTTTAATAATGTCGGAATAAATTCGGTCGAACTCGTTTTGGTGGATAATGGACGTTTGCTGTATTTGTTGTAAAATCTTTTCAGGATTCGCTTCCAGGTGCATACGTGCAGGCTTTCCCAAACGCGCCATTTTGCTGAGTGTAGCTACGCGAACACGAAAAAACTCATCGAGATTGTTGGAAAAAATTCCGAGAAAGCGGAGCCGGTCGTACACATGATTGGTAGTATCCTGCGCTTCCTGCAATACTCTTGCATTAAATGCAAGCCAACTTAAATCGCGTACAATAGTTTGTTTTGTCTTCACTATTTTTTGTTTAGACCTATGCAAAGGTAACCGCACACCTGCTGTAAGTGGGCATCACCTAACTTTTGTAACGATTGTTTACAATTTCTTAATACGCTCTATGAGGGAGGTTGTGGAGTAGCCATTTACGAAAGGAATCACTTCTACTTGTCCGCCGAGGGCCTGCACAAAGTCTGCGCCCACAATTGTTTCTATGGTATAGTCACCGCCTTTTGCCAGTACATCCGGCTTCACTAATTCTATGAGATTTTTAGGCGTGTCTTCTTCAAAAATGCAAACTGCATCAACAAACATTAGTGAAGCCAATTGGAAAGCACGATCCTGTTCATGATTTAAAGGACGTTCGTCTCCCTTCAATCTTTTCACCGAAGCATCGCTGTTTAAACCCACTACCAGATAATTTCCCAGACTCGCTGCTTTTGCCAGATAATCTAAATGACCATGGTGCAAAATATCGAACACGCCATTGGTGAAAACGATTTTTCGTCCCAGCGATTTAAAGCCATTCACACGGTAGGCTAAAACATCGCTACTCGTTATCTTGTTGGTGATCCAATTTATTTTGTCCATGACGTTTTACGTTATAAATAGGTAGTAACAAAACTGACAACAAACCAAGCACCAACACAATAGAAGTCTGAGCCATCCAGCTAACCCAACCAAATGCAAGTGCATAGGAGCTTTTCACTGCATAAAGTTTTACAAGTACCAACTGCACAGCGGGTGGATAAGCGCCAATGCCACCGGGCGTTACAATCATTCCCAAACTGCCAAAAACCAATACTGATAATGCGGGCATCCAGCCAAGATGTTCGGTAGCATCTATTGCTTTGAAACCGATGAATACTAATGCCAGATAGCAAAACCAAATAAGCGCAGTGTAAAGTAAAAACTGCCCTTTCTTCTGCATAAATTTTATGGAGAGAATGCCGTAACCAATGTTGGTGATAAACTGCCCGATCTTAGATTTTCTGTTTTTTCGAAAAATGAAAATGAGCAATGCTATGAAGAGTGCAATTCCTCCAAAAACAATAGCCAATGTGGTTCCGGTGATGGAAAATTTCGCCATTTGCTCGTTGACGTACTCACTGGCTATGTCCATTTGCAAAACAAAGGCAAGCACTGTAACAAGTATTAGGCAAACCATGTCGAACGATCTTTCGGCTACAATAGTTCCTACAATTTTATCTACCGGTTCATTTTCATATTTGGCAAGTACAGAGCAGCGCGCCACTTCTCCCATTCGCGGCACAAGTAGATTTACGAGATAGCCAATCAAAACGGCAAACGTAATATTGGTGGTTGTAGGATTTAGTTTTAAGGGCTGAAGTAAAAGTTTCCAGCGCAGCGCACGAAAAAGATGAGACAGGAAGCCGACCAGTAAAACCGGTATCAGCAACCACAGTTTATCTTCTATCTCTGCAAACGATGCAAAGATTTCTGTTTTATCACTTGGAGAAAGTTTTCCGTATTGCCACCAGATAAGAAGACCACCCAGTCCGAAGAAAATGACGTATTGTAAAGTAGTGAGGACAATTTTCTTCATAGGGTTTAAAGATAAAAATTACAGACTATTGTCCTCTTTAGGAAATATAATCGCGGGACTAAAAGTCTTTGCTTCTTCAAAATCCATACGCGCGTAAGAGATCACGATCACTGTATCACCAACAGAAACTCGTCGTGCAGCAGGGCCATTCATACAGATCATTTTGGAGCCGCGAGTGCCCTTGATTACATAAGTTTCCAGCCGTTCTCCATTGTCAATATTTAGTACCTGTACCTTTTCATTTTCTATCAGGTTTGCGGCATCCATCAGGTTCTCATCAATAGTTATACTGCCAATGTAGTGCAGGTTTGCCTCGGTCACTTTTACACGATGGATCTTCGATTTTAATACTTCGATCTGCATAGCGGCGCAAAGGTAAGTTGATTAGTTGATACGTTATTGGTTGTGGAATTGATTGTTCAACAGAGGGAAACCTTCCATCGAAAAATGATAATATCGTAGGCGCTAAAACAAGAGCTATGACAAAAAAATCAGAAAAAGTTCAACTCATTCACCCTCAGGGAAAACATGCGCCAGCGATTAGTGCAGACAATTTCAACCTTTTTGAAAAAGCAATTCTGCATGTTATGAAACACAGCGCTTCTCCAATTACCTGGACACAGTTGGAAAAAGGAGTGAAAGAATATCTTGCGGAGAATGATATTGAATTTGGAGGATCACCGGGTTGGTTTGCAGTAAGTGTAAAAATGCACCTTGAAGCAACCGGCGTTCTTGAAAGGTTTATAGAAAAAGGAAAAAAATTGCACAGGCTTAAGAAATAATTTTTGTTTGATAAAGGGAAATCTTACAACACAATATCCTGCAACAAGGCACTTTTCATTGGGTAATCTGTATTGTAATGCAAACCACGGCTTTCCTTTCTAAACTGTGCTCCTTTCACTATCAAGAATCCAATCGTTATCAAATTGCGAAGCTCCAATAGTTGCGGCGATACAGAAGTTGTTTTATAAAGTTCTTCTGTTTCTTCATGCAGCAAATCGAGTCTGCGCATAGCACGTTCAAGGCGTACATCGTTGCGCACAATGCCCACATAGTCCGTCATCACAAGTTGTATTTCTTTTAAACTTTGGGTAATAAGAATCATTTCCTTCGGGTCGTTTGTACCAGATGCATTCCAATCGGGTATGTCTGTCCGAAATGAAATTGAATCTATTTTTTCCGCAGAATGAATTGCACACCGATGTGCAAACACAAGCGCCTCAAGCAGTGAGTTGGAAGCAAGACGATTTGCGCCGTGCAAACCTGTGCTGCTGCATTCTCCGCATGCGTAAAGATTTTTTATTGAAGAGCATCCATTTTCATCCACTTTTATTCCACCGCAACAATAATGCGCTGCGGGTGCAACAGGTATCATTTGCTTTGCTATATCTATACCAATGCTCAAACATTTTTGATAGATATTGGGGAAATGAGCGACAAACTTTTCGATATTTAAATGACGGCAATCGAGGTAAACATGCTCTGTGCCGGTTCGTTTCATTTCACTGTCAATAGCCCGTGCCACAATATCGCGGGGAGCAAGATCACCGCGCATATCATAACGTTCCATAAATGCTTCCTCATCCTTATTGCGAAGAATACCGCCATCGCCACGCACCGCCTCTGTAATAAGAAAAGAAGGACTAATTCCAACTTCATACAAAGCTGTAGGATGAAATTGAATGAACTCCATATTCTCAATACGAGCCTTTGCGCGGTAAGTCATGGCTATTCCATCGCCGGTTGCAATTTTAGGATTTGTAGTAGTGCGATAGGCTTGTCCCGTGCCGCCCGCAGCCATCAGTGTTATTTTTGAAAGGATTGTTTCTATTTCACCGGTATTTAAATTCAGCGCATAAACACCAAAGCATTCAATATCAGGAGTAGCTTTTGTGATCAGAAAACCAAGATGGTGTTGCGTGATAAGGTCTACCACAAACCAGTGATTGTGTATCTCAATATTTGCATATCGCTTTGCTTCTTCAACCAGCGCACGCTCTATCTCAAATCCGGTGATGTCTTTGTGATGAAGGATACGAAATTCTGAGTGTCCACCTTCTTTTCCGCGCAGATAGTCGCCTTCCGGGTTTTTATCAAATTGTGTTCCCCATTCAATGATCTCGTTCACTCTGTCGGGGCCTTCTTTTACCACTATTTCTACAATCTCTCTGTTGCACAATCCGTCTCCCGCTATCAGCGTATCATCAATGTGTTTTTGAAAACTGTCTTTCTCCAAATCATTCACTACGGCAATACCGCCCTGTGCATATTTTGTATTCGTTTCATCGGTGTTTGCTTTGGTAAGAATGGTTATTTTTTTATCAGGAAAAAGCTTTGCTGTTTTTACTGCGAATGTGAGGCCTGCAATGCCGGAACCAATGATGAGAAAATCTGTTTGCAACATTATGTAAGGATAAAAAAAGCGGTTCCAACTAAGGGAACCGTTACAAATGTAACCTGTTTGAGTTTTCCTTTTAAAAGCTTGAGGTAACGGCAAATTTTACTCCGCTGAATGCAGGTTCGTAACGGCAAACACCACCGGTACAATTTATACCATCCACCTGACGCACGTACTGTAAAGTAAATCTGTGCGGACCTTTGGTGTGCGCCATGAAAATATTGTAGTAGTGCTGCGGATCTTGCAGTCCGCTGGGATTTTTAGGATTCAATGCTATGGTGTACATGTCCGACAATGCAAACGACCATTTGGGTGCGATATTAAATTCAACCAATCCATACAGCCAGCTACCATAATCCTGCTCTGTGTGCATGTATTGCCATTCGGTTCTTATAGATTTCTTCTCGTCTATTTTATGTACAATTTCTATGAACGGCGTAATAGCTTCCAGCATCGGAACATTCTTCACCTGATAAAGCGCCTGATTGTATTTTATGTATTGAACGCCTACCTGAAACTGCCAGTTTTTTATACCGCGATAATTCATTTCGGCGTAGGCTTCCCGATAAAGTGCAGTGTCGCTCAAAGTATTGATGTGGGTGTAGTTAAAATTCAAATCAAGATCGTCATTGGGTGCAATAAGTACATCACCGCCCATAGCCAATTCCGACAGGTCTTGTGATGCCGGAGTGTAGCGAGCCATTAACCGTTGCGGACGGATGCGTGCTATTACAGGTTGCCAGCTTATAGAGCCTCGTTGTGCCAATACATCTTCTCCTTGTAGGTTGGAACGCAACATGTAGTTTTCTGTTCGTTTACCATTCAGGTTTACCGCAATTCCTTTTCTTGCATAGCCAAACGAGGTGTACAAAACACTGCCCGGTAAATCACGATATTTGCCATCTCTAAAAATAGCTTCGTGTGATTTGTACGAACCTTCTGCATACCATGAAATGGCACCGGCAGTCAACGTATTGTAAGCGGTAAACGCATAAGTATTGTACATCGGAACAAAGCGGTCTTTCACCTCCGGCTCTCCGTTGATGGCAGATGCAATCACGTTCACTCTTTCCGCATCAAGTGTACGGTTTATTGCTCCAATGCCTGGAATGATATGTACATCTTCACCGAGTTGAAAATCACCTTCCGCATTAATTCCTTTTACAATTGGGTCGTAGCGATTTAGTTTAGACACATCTTTAAACTGACCAGTAAAACCCTTGATCATAAAACGGTCGCTGAGCTGGTATCTCAGATGCAGTCCTACCAATGCGTTGTCTATCAATAATCCCCTGTCTTCATAAGCGCGAAACATAATTCCACTTCCTATCTGGTCGTAGATGTAGCCTCCGGTGATCGTTAAATTTTTTACTTCCTTGCTCACACTCCATGCGCCCACTCCATAACTTGTAAAGTTTGATTCCGGACGGTAAAGGTTGGAATTGTGAAAGGCATCGGCACGCAAAAAAGCATTAAATCCTTTGTAAGAATATCGTAGCGAAAGCCAGGCCTCACCACCGCTTTTCAGGTTATCGTAAAGTGGATTGTTTGCTGCATTAATGGATGAGTCGCGCTGAAAGAAATTCATGTTCATCATCAAGTCTCCCGATAAATGACCCTGTCCTGAAGATTTCAATGCAAACACCGACAATAAAATGAAAAGAGCTGTTTTTTTCATCTGCTAAAAATATTGGCTTTTATTTGCCACACGGATGTTCGATTATTGCAGTAGCAATCATGTTTCATCGCCCTTACAATTTTTTGTAGTTTGACTATATCCGTTTGATCAAAAATTTTCCGAATTTAGAACACTTGCTAAAGAATGGCAAGGTTTTGGATTAATATTTTAAACAATCAGTTTTTATGAAAAGAATTTTTGCAACCCTTGCCGGACTAATGTTTGCTGGCATTGCATTTGCCCAGAGCGAATTACCAAATACGCAGGTGAAAGACGTAAATACCGGTAAAAAGATAGCGTTCAACGAAACCTTTGAAAAAGGAAAAGTAACGCTCGTAAGCTTTTGGGCTACCTGGTGTGTGCCTTGTAAAAAAGAAATTAAGAACATCAGAGAAAAGATGGCCGGCTGGAAGGCGGAAGCAGATTTTAATTTTCAAACCGTTTCGGTAGATGAGTCGAGAGCAGAAGGATTAGTACGCAGCTATGCAAAATCGCAAGGCTGGGATTTTCCTTACTATATAGATCCGAACTCCGATCTTAAGCGTTCTCTGAATTTCCAAACCGTACCTTTTACCATCATTGTTGACAAGACTGGAAAGGTGGTATTCATGCATACAGGTTATGAAGAAGGAAGTGAGAATGAAGTTTTTGCTCGCATAAAGGAGTTGGCCAAGTAGAAGTTTATTTTTTCGATAGAGGAAAGGTTATCTCGCAAAGAGGTAACCTTTTTCATTTGGGTTGTTTTTGAAAATCAGGTCAACATGATGATGAACGTGTGTTAACGCTACCAACATTAATCTCAAATAGTTGAGCCAAAAAAAAGGCGTGGAGTATGTCCGCGCCTTGTAAATGTTTTTAGAGCTTTTTTCTACTCACCACTTGCTTCATCTTTCTTCAACTCATCGAAATCGAACACGAGAGAGAAGCGGAATGTATTGGACAGAGGATTGCGATTGATGCCGCTGCCAGAAGGCACGAGGTAAGCCCCATTTAATGTGAACACGTTCAATTTTACGCCAAGTCCTAACGTCAGGTATTTACGGTTTCCTTTGGTTTTGTCTTCGTAAAAATATCCTGCGCGTACTGCAAATTGATTTTGATACCAATATTCCGCACCGATAGAAATCTGAAATTCTCTAAGCTCTTCATTGAAACCACCGGGAGCATCGCCGAATGAACCAAGCATACCGGACACCACCGATTTCTCAGGAATGTAGTATTTGGATGCGCCTTGTGTGCCGGAGTCGCGTGGAGTGGGGACGAGCAGTTTATTGATGTCGAGACCAATAGTCACCTTGTTGTATTCGTCAAGTGATTTGGTATAAGCAATCCCCAGACCCAGGTTTATGGGAATGAAATCTCTTCTCACCGATGTGTAGGAAATTTTAGAACCTACATTGCTAAGTACTGCGCCAAAGCTGAAATTGTCTGCACGGAATTCGTCAATCTCTTTTGTTTTGGTATAAAATACACCAAGATCTGCGGCGAAGGCATTACCCGGTTTCATGTCGTTCGCTTGTCCTCCACCGTATCCTACAGCAAGGGCAGAGCGTATGTAGCGCAAGCTTAAACCAACTGAGAGGTTTTCAGAGAGTTTGCGGGAGTATCCTAAGTCGAAAGAGAATTCACGGGGTTTACCTGTTCCGAGCGTTTGTCCTTCAATGTCTGTAAATTGAATGTCTCCCAAAGAAAAATACCGTAACGATGCGCTTATTGCCTGGTTGTTTTCCTGCCCAAATTTTGCATAACCTGAAACATAGGCTAGCCAAATATCGGGAACAAGATCTTTAAGCCAGGGAGTGTAAGTAGCAGATACGCCAAACTTCTTCTGAGAAAAAGGCAGCTTGGCCACATTCCAATACTGCGCATTTGCATCGGGCGAAATGGCAATACCTACATCGCCCATTCCACCAGACCGTGCATCGGGGGAAATTCTTAAAAATGGAACAGCGGTAGTGATAGTATTGATATTGTTTGAACCATTGATACTAGTTTTTTGCGCCTGTGCGGCTATAGTGGTTAACAAACTCAATCCAATAAGAGCAAAATGTTTTGGCATTCTATAGCTATTTATAAAGAAGTTTTGCAAAAGTATTTAATTAAAATGGTAGCAAACATAGCTATCTAATCCTAAAAATCAGACAGCTAAAAATTACAACTTACTAACGGATAAGCACAAGTTTTTGGTATGCAGTTGCTTGAATTCCTTTTTTAGTTGAAAGGATGAGTCTATAAACATAAAGCCCTGCCGGGAGTTTGGCGCCATTGTTATCTGTTCCGTCCCATACAATTTCATTGCTACGGCTGCCGCTTGGTGTAAAGTCTTGAGTGAGGGTACGCACTGAGTAGCCTGCTGTGCTGTAAATGTTTATTTGAACGGTCAGGTCGTCGCCGGGATGATTATGTTCAAATACAAAATGGGTTTTATCGCTAAAAGGATTGGGGTAGTTCATTAGGTTTTGAATTCGTACTACTTGTCCGCCCGCTACTTCAAAATGCACCACTCCTTCGCCTGAGTTATTGTGCATGTCCCAGGCTTTTACCCGAAGTGTATGTTTTCCATCACTCAATCCTGAAACAGGGAAGAATGCATATCCTCGTTTATAATCGTTCGGTGCGGTTTCGTAATAATCGTTCAGAAGATAAGGATTAGCCATATCGTCATCAAGCACTGCTGTGAGGTCGTGACCAATGCTATTGCCGGAAACATTTATTCCGGATTCGTCAAAAAGCTGAACGTACAACACACTATTCGATCCGGTAAGTCCACCATCGCGGAACAAACTATCGTTCATAAAAGGTTTTACAATTGGGCCATCATTATCTGTCTCCACCACATCAGATGAGCCACCAATGCTGAGCGAAGTGTCAGACCCTGCTCCGTCAGTAACGCCATTCTCTGCATAATAGCTGATCTTTCCTTTGCCCATTTCATAGTTTATATCTTTCGGAGCAATAAAAGCAAATGAGAAAAGACCATTAGTAACAGTTGCCTTCCCTTTGTAGATAATGTTGTTTTGAACTTTAAAACTGCGTGAAGGACCTGTCAGTGTATTTGCTGTTTTCACCTTGTCGTAAATAGTTACATACACGCGCCCGTTGAAGTTGTTCAGTACCTGTCCTGATTCGTCTTTTACACTACCGCTGATTTGATATTTTCCCAAAGCTTTTAGTGTGTCAACAGGAAGGTTGGAGTAACCGTCAATAATTGCTTCGGTGTGAATATTATGTTTGGGAAAAGCAGGCGTAAGTGCAGGATCTCCCAATAGAGCAAATTTCCTAAAGTTGCCAAGTGTATATAAACTTTCATTTGGATTAATGTAGGTAGCGTTTTTACCTATTCTGAAAGCATCGCCAAAAGTTGGCCACTTGCCATTATACTTTCTAAAAAATGCGTTTAGAAAGTCAACATTCATATCTCTGTTTAAATACTGGTAAACGAGTTGTGTAGTGGTTAGCATCGCTATAGCTCCGCCGTCTGGTTTTATTATTAATTGCTCACCCGCAGACACATAACTTGGATCATCGTACTTACTAAAACTACAAGTAGCTGTAACCAAAATCGGTAGTTTATCACCATTTCTCCAGTTGTTGAAATCATCTTGTGTCAGTATGCGCTCATGTGCTAAAGTTGTAGTGCTTCCATGTCCATTGTAGTTCATCAGAAAAGTACCCTTAAAGATTTGATCATTGATCATTTTGTTTGCATCCGGCGATCGCAAACCTCCCGGAGTGGAAACTAATGGGAGGGCAGAAACATAGACTTTACTTTCGTTGTAAAGATTAGAATGTTGGTTTACGGTGTTTGCCATAATCTCTCCATCCTCAAAATGTATGTTTTCATCTCCATCGTCTGCAAGAATAGTGGTAGAAAGCCTCCAGGGACCTAATGACGCAGGACTTGCGTAGCGGATGATTTTATCCACAAGCCTGTTTGCTGCATCGGCGGTTATTATAGGCAAACGTCCTACACCCAGATCCATAGTATTCACTACAGCTTTTCCCGCAGAAGTAATGCCTTCAATGTTCTCATGATCGTCTAAAAAAGCAAAATAATCATCGGAGCAATAGCCGTCTATTCCATCTTCGGATTCTGCCGTTTCATAGGTCGGAACAAAATTGGAGTTGTTCGTTATTCTGTTTTTATAATCGTAAGAAGCGTCTCCTAAAAGAAGCAAATAACGAGGCATGTTTGCGCTGTCTGTTCCTGCATTTTTATAAAGCATTCTGGCAAAATCTCTTATTGCGCCAATGTCCTGCGATCCGGAGGCAAACTCATTATACACTTGTTCGGTAGTGGCTATCACTACACGCATACCGCTGTTTTGTCTGTGGAAATTTGCAAGTTTTTCTGCTGCGGCGCTAAAGTCAGAATGAGTAACAATTATGTAGTCAACCGCGCTGGTTCCGTGAAGATTCTGATTGTCAATTTTCTTCTCAAATTCCGGTGCGCGAAAATTGCTGCCATCGAAGGCAATATATTCATGAAGGATGTCAGCATTTTGGGCAAAAGAAAAATTAGTGCCGTTTAAATTGCCCGTCATACGAACAGGTTGTAGCGGGTTGGTCACATTCCAGACTGATGTATTTGCGTTTGCATTAGAAAGGTTGAAATTTGCAACATTGTTCGACCCCACAGATTTCCAGTCGCGGAATGAAATAAAACCACTGCCAAGCGATAATGGACGACGCGAAATGACTTCTATAAAATCAAGATAGCCACGGGCATTTGCATCTACGGAAGCGTACTCAAGTTCTACGTTTGCAACGCCACCTGTTACCGGCATTCTAAATTCTGCGGAAGAGGCGGCCATTGGTCTGTCATCACTTGTACTTCCAAGCGATAAACTTCTTATTAGTTGACCGTTTAAGTTGAGCTTGAATGAATTCATCCAATTACTACTTTTCGATCCTACTGCTATGCGAAATGTTGCTGAGTCGCTGCTGCCCAGATTGAATGAAAATGTTCTTGTTGCTTGCTTGCCTGCATCTATACCAAAATCTTCACCCCACCATCTTTTGCCAAATCTACCTGCATTAATCAAATCCTGTTCGTGTAGCTGATGATCATCATAGCTTACTACAGTTATGTTGGGATTTGTAGCGTTGGGTTGATTGTTTATTCGTTGTCCCGCTCCTTTATCAAATGTTATGAAGTAGTAGCTTTTGTTTTCGTAGAGATTGGTGCGGTGATAAAATGTTTTTTGTGAAGCATCAGCCATCCATTCCAAAGGTCCGTTTGCATAAAAAACCACAAAGTCGTTTTGGTCGAATTTATTGTCTCCACCATCGCGTATTTCAATGGCGTTTTCCGCAAGATCATCTACAATAGGAACGGCATTATTTTCCGACAGCATAGTTCCGCCATTTCCATACACTCTTATATTTCGTGGGTCAATAGTGGAAGGATCTACACCGAGTTTATTCTTGATAAAGTCGAAGTCAATTTTATAAATTCCTTTTTCGGCTACAGATATTTTGTACCAATTGCCGGAAGACAGAACACTCTCAGATACAGTTGTGGTTTTTGCTTTTGGAGTGGGTGCAGTAGCAGATTCTTCTACGCTAAGTGAGAAGGAGGTTAGCTGTAATGTTTTTTTGGAATTAAGGTCTTGCTGATAGGCTGGAATGCGAACAAAAGCAAATGGTCTTTTTCGCTCCATTCCCAATGCGATTTCAATCTTGTGAGCATTATTCGCCTGCGCATTTTTAGGAACAAAATCCACGATGTCGAATTCGGGCTTCAGCAATTTCACGGTAGGCGGTGCAAAGTTTTGCAGCCAAATTTTTTGAGTAATAAAACCGTCATGAATTTCCCTGGAAGTTACCTTGAACTGGTGCTCAAATGCCTGACCGAAAGATGTGAATCCTAAAAGAAGGAATGACGATAGAAAGAATAGTTTTTTCATTTTTAAATAACTTACAGATTACTCCTACACTATTATCGAAATTACATAATTAATCCCTCTCACGGTTTGCAGGACGTATTATAGCTGCTAAAACGAAAAACATAACAAGATATTATGAGATGACTCTGAAATTTTTTTTTTGTTTTTTTTAGTGATTGTGGTGAACGCTTGACATTTTGGAAAGAATGCTCTATCATTGTAACGCTTTTAACTATTATCAATCAATCTAGCTAATATTTTTCACTGATTATGAAAAGAACTCTCGTTGGCGTGAGCATGCTGTGCATAGGAGCAGCAACCCTTTTACCAGCCTGCTCTTCGAATCCAAAATCAACTGGTGTCTCAAGGGCTACAGGATGGGATTACAATGACCCACGCCTTGGTGGATTTGATGTTCCGAATTATCCCGGGCAACAAACCGGACCTGGTTTGACGTTTGTAGAAGGTGGTCGTTTCACCATGGGGCAAACAGAAGAAGATCTTACTGTAGAACGCAATAATATTCCACGTACAGTTTCGGTCTCTTCATTTTATATGGATGAAACGGAAGTGGCAAACGTGCATTATCGCGAATACCTTTATTGGTTGCAGCGGTCTTACGGTTCAGATTATCCTGATGTGATAGCGCGTGCATTACCAGATAGCACTGCATGGCGCAGAGCATTATCTTACAATGAACCATTGGTTCAATATTATTTCCGTCATGCTGCTTACAATTACTACCCTGTAGTAGGTGTGAACTGGTATCAGGCAAATGAATTTGCTAAATGGCGCAGCGATCGTGTTAATGAGTATATACTCATTAAGAATGGTATGCTGAAAAAGAATCCTAACCAAGTGAACGAAGACATCTTTACTACTGAAACTTACACAAGTGGACAGTATGAAGGTTCTGCGGGTGCAAGAAAAAAGCGTGATTTAGATCCGCAAGGAGCAGGTCGTCGTAATATTAATTACGCAGATGGCTATTTGTTACCTAATTATCGCCTTCCTACAGAAGCTGAGTGGGAATATGCAGCGCTTGGATTGGTTGGAAACAATCCAGAGCCAGAAACTCGTCGTCGTCGTGGTGAAGAAGTAATCACAGATCGCAATGTCTATCCGTGGGGGCCTAAAGACGGTGTTCGCTCAGGACAACGCAATATGCAGCAAGGTGAATTTCTTGGCAATTTCAAACGCGGCTCTGGCGATGCGATGGGTGTTGCAGGTGGTTTGAATGATAACGCAGATATTCCGGCTCCTGTATTTTCTTATAAACCCAATTCCTATGGTCTTTATAACATGGCTGGTAACGTAAGTGAGTGGGTGTTGGATACTTATCGTCCTCTTACTTATCAGGATGCAGAAGATTTCCGTCCATTCCGTGGTAATGTTTATGATACCTACAAAAGAATTGCAGAAGATAATTCACTGGAAGAAAAAGATAGCCTGGGTAATATTCCTAAGCGTCTGATGACTCCTGAAGAAATTGCTCAGAAAAGAAATCAAGGCTTTATGGTTAATGATCCTGATGCACGTGACTACATTGACGGTGACTCAGCGTTTGTTTACGATTATGGCCGTTCTACTTTGATTAACAATGATACTCGCGTTATTAAAGGTGGTAGCTGGGCTGACCGTGCATACTGGCTTTCTCCAGGTACACGCCGTTTCCAGCAAGCAAATATGGGTAGCTCTACAGTAGGTTTCAGACTTGTAGTAGATCGCCTTGGTAGCCCAAGTGGCAGAAACGATCGTGGTTCTGGTAACTACTATGGTCGCAGAAGATAATAGTTTTAATAAAGCTGAAAAGCCCCTCAAATTTTGAGGGGTTTTTTATTTTTACAACCTAAAATTTCAGCATTGGATATTGCTCAACTTTACCAGATTTATCTACAACATCCCTCCGTTCAAACCGATACAAGAAAGCTACAACAAGGTGATATTTTCTTTGCGTTAAAAGGTCCAAATTTCAATGGCAATACGCTGGCTTCGCAGGCTTTAGATCAGGAAGCTTCCTATGCAATTATTGATGAGGAAGAATATAAAATAGGTGATAACTGCATTCTTGTCCCCAATGTTTTAAATGCTCTTCAACAACTTGCAAAATATCATCGCCAGCAATTCAGAATTCCTTTCATTGCCATCACCGGATCGAACGGAAAAACCACTACCAAAGAACTTGTGACTACTGTTTTGTCGCAAAAATTTACAACCTATGCAACAGAAGGAAATCTCAACAATCATATAGGTGTTCCGCTTACCCTGCTGAAAATAAAATCTGATGCGCAAGTTGCAGTCATCGAAATGGGAGCTAATCACCAAAAGGAAGTTGAAAGCTATTGCGAAATTGCTTTGCCAACACACGGCATCATTACCAATTGTGGAAAAGCGCACATTGAAGGTTTTGGTGGAGAAGATGGAGTGCGGAAAGGGAAAGGAGAATTATACCGTTTCCTGAAAGATAATAATGGTACTGTTTTTCGAAATGTTGACCTGTCCTATCTCGAAGAAATGGCAAAGGGAATTTCCGATCAGATACTGTATGGCAGCGCCAATGCGAAATACATTGGAAGAACACTGGCAGATGAGATGTTCTTAAAAGTTGCAATTCTCTCGAAAAATGCAGAAGCGACTATCCATACAAATCTTGTAGGGAATTACAACTTCCCGAATGTTATGGTTGCGGTAGCTGTAGGTTTGCATTTTGGGATTTCTATTGATGAAATAAAGAACGGAATTGAATCTTATCAGCCCGATAATAGTCGTTCCCAACTGCTGAAGATTGGAAATAACACAATCATTCTCGATGCCTACAATGCCAACCCCACAAGTATGCGCGCTGCCATCAGCAATTTTGCCGCATCGCCATCAGGCAATAAGATACTTTGGATAGGGGGAATGAAGGAAATGGGCAATGATGAAAAAATTGAGCATGAAGAACTCGTGAAATTCATTGAGCAATTTGAATGGAAAGACGTGGTTTTGGTGGGAAAGGAATTTGAATCGTTTCGTAAAAATTTTAGATGGTTCGAAACCTCAAACGAAGCAGCATTAGCTGTTAAATCCAATAAACCAGAAAGTACTTGTATTTTAATTAAGGGATCGCGCGGTAACAGAATGGAAAACTTACTGGAGGCTTTGAAAAGCTAATCCAACTTATTCAATGCGTTATCAATTCTGTCCGCCATTCCTTTCAGTTCGGATTTTAAGAAAGGGTTGTTCATTGCCGTCATAGCGCTATCGCCTGCGTAAGTGAGCAAAGTCATTGCGATATAATCCTGATCGTCCTTGCCCGTATATAGCGCGCGCATTTCCATTACTTTCTCATCGGCAATTTTAACCGCTTTGCGCACAGCTTCCTCTTCTTCCGGTTTTATGCGTATGCGGTAACTCCTTCCAGAAAGCCAAACATTAATAGCAAGTAATTCATCTTCCTGCATGGCAAAATTGTCGAGGGATTAGTGACTAATTAATGTTCTAAAACCGGTGTAGCAGTGGGTTCCTGCACTTCATTTTTTTGCAGCAATCTTTTTTGGAAAACCAAAAGTGTAATTACCCCAACAGAAATTGCAGCATCGGCAATATTGAATACGGGTTCAAAGAATGCAAAATTTTTACCCCCTACTAAGGGTATCCATCCCGGCAGTTTTGTGTCAACTAATGGAAAGTAGAGCATGTCAACCACTCTGCCATGAAACAATGCTCCGTAGCCTTCCCCAAATGGAACCATTCTGGCAATATGAAATGAGCTTTCTGTAAAGATCATCCCATAAAAAATGCTATCAATTAGGTTGCCAAGAGCACCTGCAAGGATAAGCGAACCACAAATGATCGCTCCTTTTGTGTAGCCTTTTACCACAATTTTTTTCAAAAGAAAGAAGCCAAATATTACCGCGAACAAACGGAATAGCGTAAGAATTAACTTGCCAATAGTGCCCTGACTTAGTTTCATGCCGAAGGCCATTCCTTCATTTTCTATAAAATGCAACCTGAACCAATCGCCAGCTACTTTTACCTCTTCACCATAATAGAAATTCGTTTTGATATAAACTTTAGATGCCTGATCAATAACGAGAATAAGGAGAACAATTAAGATGGCGTGACGATATTTCACTAGGTTTTTTTTAAAACAGCGTCAAAGATAGGGGTTGCTATTTATAGAGAATGCTTCGGGAAAATACATTATCGAAAAAACCGCTGTCATTTAATAATAATGCCTTACTTTTGCCATCCCAAAAATCGCTTAGCCCTTTGTGTATTGCGGATTTAATTCCAAAAACCACATCGGTCCAAAGTTGTGCAGAGCGTGAGGGGGAATCATTTCTTAACAAATAAAAATTTATGGCAACAAACAACCTTCAAAGCTACGAGCTGATGGTAATCTTTACGCCGGTGCTGGCTGAAGATGACTTTAAGGGATCTCAGAAAAAGTTCTCAGACTTCATTACAGAAAATGGTGGAGAAATTAGTAAGTCCAATCCATGGGGACTTCGTTCTCTTGCTTACCCAATTGATAAAAAGACTACCGGTCTTTATTGGATACTGGAGTACAGTGCGCCAAGCGATGTAAATCACAGACTCGAAATTCAAATGAATCGTGATGAAAACGTGATGCGTCACATGATCACCCGCCTCGACAAATACGCAGTTATTTACAATAACAGAAAGCGTAACAAGAATGTAGAAACAGAAGCTGTTAACTCTTAAAAACCGCACACAATGGCTAAGCAAAACGATATAAAATTTCTTACTTCTACCAGAGTAGAAAAGCGTCAGAAGAAATATTGCCGCTTCAAGAAAATGGGAATCAAGTACATTGATTATAAAGATGCAGAATTCCTGAAAAAATTTGTGAACGAACAAGGTAAAATGCTTCCACGCCGTATTACCGGAAACTCCTTGAAGTTTCAGCGTAAAGTAGCGCAAGCTGTGAAAAAAGCACGCCAAATGGCATTGATGCCTTACGTAACTGACCTTTATAAATAAGGTGATTGTTCACTTAGAAAAAGCAAAAAACAATGCAAGTAATTTTAATAAAAGACGTAGATAATCTCGGTGCTTCCAATGAACTGGTAACTGTTCGTCCTGGTTATGCACGCAACTACCTGATACCTCAGAAATATGCTATTGAAGCTAGCGAAAGCAACAAGAAAGTGCTTGAAGAGCGCCAAAAGCAATTAAGAAAGCGCGAAGAAAAACTAATGGCGGAGATCAATAAAGTGCGCGAAGTGCTTACTGCATCTCCTGTAAAAGTGGGCGCTAAGACTGGTACAAGTGGAAAGATTTTTGGTTCGGTAACTGCTATTCAATTAGCACGTGCTATCCGCGAGCAAAAAGGTTATGAAATTGACCGCCGCCGTATCTCTATTCTTGATGAGGTGAAAGAAGTAGGAACTTACAAAGCTCAAATAGACTTTGGTAAGGAAAATATTGTTGAAATGGAATTTGAAGTAGCTGGAGAATAATTTCGGCTGGGTCAAATAAATAGATAATCGAAGCTGTCTCAAAAGGGCAGCTTCTTCTTTTATAAGGCAACGAAAGGAGAGACTTTGCCTTATTTCGGCTCGCACAAGTTCTTTTCCACATTCATTCCAGCCTTCTTATAAATTGCGCCTCGCACGTTAATTTTGTTCTAACCCTTATTGTCGCTTTTTGAAAACCATTTAATTGAACACATGCGTTTTACTTATTACGGCCAGTCCTGTTTTTTGATGGAAATTGCAGGTAAAAAAATCCTGTTCGATCCCTTTATTTCAGGAAACCATTTGGCAAAGGAAATAGATGTGAACAGCATTGAAGCCGACTATATTTTAGTGTCGCACGGACATGAAGATCACACAGGAGATCTCCTGTCAATTGCAAAACGTACCGGCGCTTTGGTAGTATCTTCTTATGAGATCACTGAGTGGTGCAATAAGTTTGGAGTTTCCAACACGCATCCCATGAATTTTGGTGGCAAGAAACAGTTTGATTTCGGTACCGTAAAATATGTTCATGCTATGCATAGCAGTGTTTTGCCCGATGGAACTTATGGAGGTAATCCTGGCGGTTTCGTACTCACTACTGATGAAAGCAACTTTTATTACAGCGGAGACACAAGTCTTATGCTCGATATGCAGCTCATTCCCCGTTATGCGAAATTAGATTTTGCTATCTTGCCTGTGGGAGATAACTTCACGATGGGTGTAGAGGATGCAATTATTGCCGCAGAGTTTATCCAGTGTGGGAAGATCATTGGTGTACATTTCGATACCTTCCCCTATATTGAGATCAACCACGAAAATTCAAAGAAACAATTTGAAAATGCTGGTCTGGAACTGATACTTCCGAAGATCGGTGAAACGATTAATTTGTAAAAGGGAAAAGTTGTAACTCGAAAGCCGATGAAACAATTTACAACTTTGGCATCCCACGACTTAACAACAAAGAGAGAATGGCAAAAGTAATAGCAATAGCCAACCAGAAAGGTGGAGTGGGGAAAACAACTACAGCAATTAACCTTGCGGCAAGTCTTGCAGTGCTCGAATACAAAACACTGCTGGTAGATGGAGATCCACAGGCAAATAGCACCACCGGTAACGGGTTTGATCTGAGAAATATTCAGCTTAGCCTGTACGATTGTATGGTAAATGATACACCCGTATCGCAGGTAATTCTGGAAACGGAAACACCCAATCTTTTTCTGCTCCCTTCCCACCTCGATCTTGTAGGTGCGGAAATAGAACTGATCAATCATCCGAACCGTGAGCACATCATGAGAAACGCATTGGACGAAGTGAAAGATCAATACGATTTTGTTGTAGTTGACTGCTCGCCATCCCTTGGTTTGATTACAGTTAATGCCCTTACTGCCGCCGATAGCGTAGTGATACCGGTACAATGCGAATATTTTGCCCTCGAAGGATTGGGCAAGTTGTTGAACACGATTAAAATAGTTCAGACAAGAATAAACACAAGTTTGCAAATAGAAGGCATATTAATGACGATGTACGATGGTCGTTTGCGTTTGAGCAATCAAGTGGTGGAAGAAATAAAAAACCATTTTATGGACCTTGTCTTCAATACTATAGTTCATCGGAATACACGACTTGGCGAAGCTCCGAGTTTCGGAAAACCGGCACTAATGTATGATGCAGAAAGTACGGGGGCTGTTAACTATCTAAATCTCGCAAAAGAAATTCTTCAGAAAAATAATCTTACCAAGATCAAGAACGAGGATAAAATTTTAGATGAGCATGGCGCAGAATAGCAATAATAAAAAGCAGGCGCTGGGTAAAGGTATTCGCGCATTGCTTAGTAGTATAGATGATGAACTGAACACAACAGCAGAAGGAGTGCCCGCAGTATCGGGACAGAATGCAGGAAGCATTGCACGAATTCCTGTAGAGCAGATAGAGGTAAACCCTAAGCAGCCACGCCGCGATTTTGATGAACAGGCAATGCTCGAGCTTTCCGAAAGCATCAAACTTCACGACATCATTCAGCCGGTAACAGTTGTAAAAGCCGGAACAAACAGATTTCAACTTATTTCGGGAGAACGCCGTTGGAGAGCTTCCAAAATGGCAGGGTTGAAAGATATACCTGCGTATGTGCGTACTGCCGACGATCAGGAAATGCTGGAACTTGCCTTGCTTGAAAACTTGCAACGGGAAGATCTTAACGCTATAGAAATAGGGGTGAGCTACAAGCGCCTGATGGATGAATGTGCGATGACGCAAGAGCAGGTTGCAGACCGGATGAAAAAAGATAGGAGCACAGTAACCAACTACATCAGACTTTTAAAACTGCCGCCTGATATTCAGAAAGCAGTAAGAGACGGCGTAATAAGTATGGGTCATGCGCGCGCTATTATTGCTCTTGGTATGGTAGATCAGCAGCTTTATGTTTTTAGGGAAGTGAAAGAAAAAGGACTTTCTGTAAGACAGGTGGAAGCTTTAGTAAAAGAAATGCTTGCCGATGACAGACCCGATATAGCAAGAGCAAAGAACAAGGATAGTCAACTACCTCCTGCCTATAAACGCATTCAGGATAACATGTCTTCCCATTTTTCTACGAAGGTGAAACTTGACAGGAAGAAAAACGGGAAAGGTGCAATAATGATTGAATTTTATAACGATAATGACCTTGAAAGAATAATGGAGAAAATGAGCTTGTAGCTTTTTTAAACACTGATAAGATTTTTGGAAGCAGGCATTCACTCGCCTGCTTTCGCATTGTATATATACGCCTTAAGTAGTACAGATCTATTGAGTTATTGCTCTATAAATTGTACGTTTGCAACCTAAAATTTTCGTTCGGATTATGAACTTTCAACTCACAGAAGAACAGATTGCAGTGCAGATGGCTGCGCGCGATTTTGCAAGAAACGAATTGCTTCCCGGCGTTATTGAACGCGATGAGCAAGCAAAGTTTCCGACAGAACAAATCAAGAAACTTGGCGAGTTAGGTTTTATGGGTATGATGGTAGATCCAAAATATGGCGGCTCGGGAATGGACACCGTAAGCTACGTATTGGCAATGGAAGAAATTTCTAAAGTAGATGCATCTGCTTCTGTGTGTATGAGCGTAAATAATTCACTTGTATGCTGGGGAATAGAGACTTTTGGAAATGAAGAGCAGAAGCAAAAATACCTTACTCGCCTGGCTACCGGACAAAATCTCGGTGCGTTTTTATTGAGCGAACCTGAAGCTGGTTCTGATGCTACATCGCAAAGAACAACTGCTGATGATCATGGCGATCATTATATATTGAACGGCACGAAAAACTGGATTACCAATGGTAGCTCTGCCGATTATTATCTGGTAATCGCACAGACTTATCCTGAGAAAAAACACAGAGGTATTAATGCTTTTATCGTTGAGAAAAACTGGGAAGGTGTAACAGTAGGCGCTAAAGAAAACAAGATGGGTATTCGCGGAAGTGATACACACAGCATCATGTTTCAGGATGTGAAAGTGCCGAAGGAAAACAGAATTGGTGATGATGGATTTGGTTTCACTTTTGCGATGAAAACACTTGCAGGTGGAAGAATTGGTATTGCATCACAGGCACTTGGAATTGCCAGCGGCGCTTATGAATTGGCACTGAAATATTCTAAAGAACGCAAGGCTTTCAATACTGAGATTATGAATCATCAGGCAATTGCTTTCAAGCTGGCTGATATGGCAACTGCTATCGAAGGTGCACGCTTAATGTGTCTTAAAGCTGCATGGACAAAAGATCAGGGTAAAGATTACACGCTGCCTGCGTCAATGGCTAAATTATATGCTTCTGAAATTGCACAATGGGTAACGAACGATGCCGTACAAATTCACGGCGGCTATGGTTATGTAAAAGAATTCCACGTAGAGCGTTTGATGCGTGATGCGAAAATCACTCAGATATATGAAGGAACTACGGAAGTGCAGAAAATAGTGATTAGCAGAACTGTTTTGAAAGACTAAAGAACTTTTCCAAAGTTTGAAACTTTGGAAAAGTTCTGTTGGAAACGTTGCAACGAAGACCGGTGAGAAGCCGGTCTTCGTTATTATAAATACTGCCCCGTATAACTTTCCTTCACCTCTCTCAATCCTTCGGGCACACCTTCATACAAAAGATGTCCGCCGTTTGCACCGCCTTCCGCACCAAGGTCTATCACCCAATCTGCAGACTTAATAACATCCACATTGTGTTCAATTACAATTATGCTATGACCTTGCTCTATCAATGCATCAAATGAGCCAAGCAGTTTTTTTATATCGTGTATATGTAAGCCCGTTGTGGGTTCATCGAAGATGAAAAGGACTTTGTCTTTCGCTTTTGCTTTTCCTTTGCCCAGAAAAGATGCGAGCTTTACGCGCTGCGCTTCTCCACCACTTAACGTATCGCTGCTTTGTCCGAGCTTGACATACCCAAGACCAACATCACTCAAAGGCTGTAATGCAGCTGCTATTTTCTTTTCGTCTTTCAGAAAATCTATCGCTTCATCCACACTCATTTCAAGCAGCTCATAAACACTTTTGCCGCGATAGGTAACTTCGAGCACTTCTTCTTTAAAACGCTTGCCTTTACAACTTTCGCAAAGCAAATGCACATCTGCAAGGAATTGCATCTCTACAATCACTTCTCCTTCACCTTTACATGTATCGCACCGTCCGCCATCGGTATTGAACGAAAAATGTTTTTCTGCAAAGCCCCGCATTTTTGCTAAAGGCTGTTTGGTGTAGAGTTTTCTTACTTCATCCCACGCTTTGATGTACGTAACAGGATTGCTGCGTGAAGATTTTCCAATCGGATTTTGATCCACCATTTCGATGTGTGCAATGGTATCAAGATCGCCGCCGAGATATTTATGTTGTCCGGGTCTTTCTGCGCTTTCACCATAATGCTTTTGCAACGCAGGATACAAGGTTTGTTTTACCAAAGTTGTTTTGCCGCTTCCGCTCACACCGGTTACCACACACAAAACATTCAACGGAAAATCTACGCTTACATCTTTCAGATTATTTTGCCCGCAACCTTCTATTCTTATTTTACCTGTTGGCTTTCGTTTAATTGCTGGCGTTTCAATTTGCATAGCACCACTCAAATACTGACCCGTGAGGCTCATTTTGTTTTTGATGATCTCAGCGTATGTTCCGGCTGCAACTACTTCTCCTCCGAGATGACTTGCCAACGGTCCCATATCAATAATGTAATCTGCTTCCCGCATCATCATTTCATCATGCTCTACAATCACAACGGTATTGCCAAGATCGCGTAAGGATTTCAATACACTGATCAATCTTTCCGTATCGCGTGAGTGCAAACCAATGCTGGGTTCATCAAGTATGTAAAGTGAATCGGTAAGATTGCTTCCAAGAAATTTTGTGAGCTGTATGCGCTGACTTTCGCCACCGGAAAGTGTATTTGCTAAACGATTTAAAGTAAGATAACCAAGACCTACATCAAGCAATGTTTTGATGCGCTGATTAATTTCAATAAGAATACGCTTTGCAATCATCTGCTCATGTTCGGTCAGCTTCATGTTCTGAAACCATTCATGCAAATCAGTTGCTGGCAATGAAAGCAAATTGCCTATGGTCGCGTTGTTTACTTTCACGTAAGATGCTTCGGGTCGTAACCGTGTTCCTTTGCAGGTAGGGCAAGTAGTTTTACCCCGATAGCGTGCCTGCATGATTCTATACTGAACTTTATACAGATTCTGGCTTACCATATCGAAAAAATCCCGGATGCCACTGATCTTGCTGTTGCCATTCCAAAGCAAATCATGTTCGCTTTCTGCAAGTTCTGCAATGGGTTTATGAATAGGGAAATCAAACCTTGCTGCATTGCGAATGAATGCGTGTTGCCACTCGCTCATCTTTTCTCCTTTCCAGCATGCAACTGCGCCTTCATATACGCTCAATCTTTTGTCAGGGATCACAAGATCGTCATCAATACCCAGCACCT
>CALMWT010000130.1 GCA_937870855.1 uncultured Taibaiella sp. | reverse complement strand
TCTGCGCCAATGGTGCTAGGATTATTCGAATGGTTTTCCGTGATTCTTCGCTCCATGATAAATTTTCCTGCTACCGGCAACGCCAAGCCCATTCGGCTATATACATTTAGCTTTTCGCCTCCGCTTTGCAACACTACCGATGGCATTAAGAGGATAGGTGTGCGTTGGTACATGGTGGTCTGCTGGGTGAATTTATATGTGTAAGTGGGAGATGAACCCGTTTCATTGTCCACATAGCTGTAGGTGTATTTTTTAGCGGTAATGCCGATACTCACCGCCAACTCTACACCTATGTGTTTGTGAAGCATTGCGCCGCACGCCACTACAGCGGTGATGCCGTTGCCAAAAGATGCTTTCTTTAGATCGTAGGTTTCGGAAAACGTAGATGTCTGCCCGCCTGAATAAGAAGCATCGGAGCTGTAAGAGCCATTAATGTAAGCTCCTCCGACCGCGGTTTGACCTGCATGAGAGAAAGCGTATGTGCCCCCTATACGCAGGTAAAACGGAGCATTATTTTTCGGTGCTTTGTCCTGCCCAAAGCTTTGTGTAGCTGCCGAACCGAGAACGAGTAAAACGATAAAGGCTTTTTTCATAAGGTTATAATTTTATGCTAAAGTAATGGCAAGACATTGAAATCCAAAGAGTACCAATCTCTTCGCGTTTACTTTTTCTGTTTTAAAAGGGTCATATAGTATGGTCAATAGCTCTGCCGGTTGCAGCTGCCAATATGCTGGGAAATTACGTGGGTGCGCAGTATGCTTTGAAAGAAGTGCCTTTATCCGAATCTTTTTTCTGATAGTGGTAAGCGCATTGATTGTGAAACTGGGGTGGGATTATTTGTAGATGCAAGCTATCGCCCCTCTATCAATAAACCAATTTCACTACTTTTGAAACCTCATGAAGCACTTACCCAATTTGCTTACTTTGGCAAATCTGTTTTGCGGATGTATTGCCATCGGTTTTATTCTTAGTGCGCAAAATTTTACTACCAGTTTTAATGTTGATGAGTACATTGAAGTGCCGGCTGTGGCACAGCCCTACTGGGGGAGTGTTTTTATTTTTCTGGCTGCTATTTTCGATATGCTTGATGGTTGGGTGGCACGAGCGCTTAAAGTTTTTTCTCCCATAGGAAAAGACCTTGATAGCCTGGCAGATGTAGTAAGTTTTGGCGTAGCCCCGTCTATGATTTTGTTTAAAATGCTATGGAGTGCGTACATGCTACGTCCTGAAGCTATGGATGTGAGTATGCTGGCAATGAGTCCAGCGTTTTTGGTGGCGTGCTTTGCAGCGCTGAGGTTGGCAAGGTTTAATGTAACAGCAAGCGAAGACCACACATTATTCAAAGGGCTGCCGGTGCCTGCTGTGGGTGTTTTTGTTGCAAGTTTTCCGCTTATTCTTTGGCAAAATCCATTGGGTCTTGCGCTTAGCCTTTACAATGTGTGGGTTATTTATTTGATAATCGGAATCCTTTGCTGGTTGATGGTTTCTGAAGTAAGGTTTTTTAAGTTTATGCCATCCAGTTTCGGCATCGGAAGTATGTGGCCGCAATTGCTGATAGTGGTTGTAACTGCAATAAGTTTTCCTTTTTTAAAGAGCGCGGCAATATCACTCGCGTTTATTCTGTATTTAGTTCTATCATTCGTTTACAAGCCAAAAACTTTACAATAAATGAATTACACCGCACATATCAATGTAATGCCTTTGAAGGAATTGCTCGACCCGCAGGGAAAGGCAGTGAATAGCAGTCTGCACAATCTTGGACTTACCAACGTTCAGGATGTACGAATTGGTAAGCACATTACCTTACAAATAGAAGCCAATAGCAAACAAGAAGCGGAACAACTTGCTATAGAGGCTTGCAAAAAACTTTTGGTAAATCAGGTGATGGAAGGCTTTGATATTACCGTAGTGGAATAGTCGGGGCACCCAGCGAGAACAGTTATGGAAGGAAAACTTTTTTTAGTTCCCACACCCATCGGCAATTTGGGAGATATAACTTATCGTGCTGTAGAGATATTAAAACACGCCGATGCAATATTGTGTGAAGACACTCGTACCAGCGCCATATTGCTAAAGCATTACCAGATCCAAAAGCCACTTACACCCTATCATCAGCATAATGAGCACAAGGTGCTTCCACACCTTATCGAACAATTAACCGCAGGTAAAACTTTCGCGCTTATTACAGACGCGGGTACGCCCGGCATTTCCGATCCGGGTTTTTTGTTAGTGCGGGAGTGTGTAAAAAATGACATCGTAGTAGAATGTCTGCCGGGATCAACCGCCTTTGTTCCCGCTTTGGTGCAATCCGGTATTCCTTCAAACAGATTTGTATTTGAAGGTTTTCTTCCGTTAAAAAAAGGAAGGCAAACAGCAATGAAGGCACTGGCAGACGAAGAAAGAACCATTGTTCTTTACGAATCACCACATCGTCTGGTAAAATCTCTTAGAGAGCTGTCTCAATATTTTGGAGCTGAAAGACAAGCGGCTGTGTGCAGGGAGCTTACAAAAATGTTTGAAGAGACAAAAAAGGGAACCCTTGCCGAACTCGTTCAACATTATGAGACCACTCTGTCAAAAGGCGAAATTGTAATTGTGATAGCTGGAAAAGAATAAAACATTAGGACAACCAACACAAATGATAAATCCCGCCTTTAGAGCGGGATTCGTCTTTTTTTCTCAAAGCTCAGATTAATGAGCAGCTTGAGTAGTATCAGTTGTTGCAGCTGCAGAATCAGCAGGCATAGCCATTGTAGTGTCCATTGGAGCTGGAGTAGCTTCTGGAGCTGGAGTAGTCATCATTGTGCTGTCCACATTGGTTGTTTCTTCAGAAGTGCTGTCACCGCAAGAAGCAACGAAAAGACCCATAGAAAGCGCGAAAATGCTAAGTTTTACAAATTTCATGTTTGTTTTTTTAAATGGTTATTTCAAGTTTATACGCGTCTTTAAAAAAGGTAACCCAGTGTTTTAGAATTTTTTTTAGAATTTTTCTGATGAGGACTTTCGAGCACACAACTTTAGATGAAGCCAAGTAAGTTTGCAGTTTAACTTATTTTACGGGTTACTTTTTTAAAAAGCAAGCATTAATTAGTGTATCAGCCTTTATATACAGAGCAACAGTTGCTGGCGGGTTTGGCGAAAGGAGAGCGAATGGCTACTGATGTGGTGTACAGGCAGCATATAAAAATTGTAGGTCCCTGGATATTGCAAAATGGCGGCTCGGAGAGCGATGTTGGCGATGTATTTCAGGAGGCGATGGTAGTTCTTTATGAGAAAGCACAGCAGGAAGATTTCAGGCTTAGTTGTAAAATAGGTACTTACCTTTTTGCGGTATGTAAATATATCTGGTACAAAAAATTGCAAGGAGCGCAAAAGCAGCCAGGATTTTTGCCTGATAATGCTGGAAATGATGAGGGAAGAGATTGGGCGTATGAAGATGATGTAAATGCTTATAAAGAAAGAGAGGCGCATTACCAGAATTTAGACATTGCGCTTGATCATTTGGGTGAGCCGTGCAGATCGTTGCTCAAAGCTTTTTACCATAATGATAAAAGTATGCAGGAAATAGCTGCGGAATTTGGATATACCAATCCTGATAACGCTAAAACACAAAAGTATAAATGCCTCAACCGCCTTCGGAAAATTTTCTATGGCGCACAGACAAAAATGAGATAGAATGATAAGCAGAGATTTCAATAATTGGCAATTGGCGGAGGCTTTCAAAGCGGAAATGCTCCCTGCGGTAGAACTTGCTGCATTGCAGACAAGATTGGAAACAGACCCTGTTTTTGCTACAGAGTTTCATGAATGTGTGAGGATGATTACTGCGCTGAACGAAAGCGGTAAGCAGAAGCAGTTCCGCAATATGCTTGTGAATATTCATCATGACCAAACTGAGAAATCTACCAAACCAAACTGGAAGGTGCGCACCATTCCTTTACGCACACATTACCTTCGTACAGGTGCTGTTGCCGCCGGCATAGCACTGCTTACTACCCTATCCACATTTTGGATTGTTACACACAATGAAAAAAAACGTTCTTCTCAATACAGTTTGCTAAAGCGAGAACTGGAAACAATAAAGCGCTCTCAATCGGCGATAATTAGAAATATCAACACACCCCAAAACACTACTCCTGTAGCTCCTGCCAATTTCTCAGGTACGGGCTTTGCAATTTCTAACGATGGCTATTTTGTTACCAACTACCATGTTACGGAAGGGGCAGATTCTGTTTATATTCAAAACAAAGAGGGCGAATATTTTAAAGCCCATCTGGTAACTTTTGACAAAACAAGCGATGTTGCTATTTTGAAAGTGCAACAAAGCAATTTCCGTTTTTCAAAAGGAGAAGTACCCTACACATTAGCAGCCAATAAGAAAACTCTTGGTTCGAAAGTGTTTACCCTTGGATATCCGCAAGATGAAATTGTGTACAACGAAGGATACATCAGTTCCAAAAATGGTTTCCTGGGAGATTCAATGCAATATCGTCTTGAAATTCCTGCCGTGCCCGGACAAAGCGGTGCGCCTGTAGTTGATAATAGCGGCAACGTTATCGGACTTATAACTGGGAAAGAAAGCGAATCCTCAGGTACTACTTATGCGGTAAGCACAAAGGCCATTCACCGACTGATTGCTAATTCCGATCTTAAGCTAAAACTTCCAAAGGCAAACAAGCTTTCAAAGCTTAACCGGGAACAACAAGTAGAAAAACTGGAGCTTTACACATACTCTGTAAAAGTTTACAAACGTTAGTTTCTTCATCTCGCTGAGTAAATTCAAGGCACAAAAAAAGTCGCTCGGCGCGACTTGAAAAGTTTTGATTTTGCTTTTTATTCTTCCGGTGCAACCAGGCGAAATCCGTTTCCGTGAATATTTACAATTTCAACACCAGAATCTTCACGCAGGTATTTGCGAAGCTTGGCAATGTAAACATCCATACTGCGACCATTGAAATAGGTATCGCTGCCCCAAATACGCTTCAAAGCAGTTTCTCTCGGAAGAAGATCGTTTTTATACTCGCACAACATTGTTAGCAGCTCGTTTTCCTTTGGAGAAAGAGTATGAGCATTTTCATCAATCTTCAAAGTGCGAAGTTTGCTATTGAAGTGATAGCGTCCAATGTTGAATTCAATCTGCGAATGTTGCTTTTCCTGTAGCTCCTGATTTCGTTTCAGTACAGCTCTGATTTTTTGCAAAAGTATTTCCGAGTCAAATGGCTTCGTGATGTAATCGTCTGCACCAAGTTTATAGCCGTTCAATATATCCTCTTTCATACTTTTCGCAGAAAGGAAAAACAACGGAATCTCAGGATCCACATTCCGTATTTCTTCTGCCAACGTAAAGCCATCCATGTTGGGCATCATTACATCAAGCAGGCAAATGTCGAATTTTTCGCGGCGAAATGCAGCGAGTCCGAGAATGCCATCGCGTGAAAGCTCTACAATGAAATCGTTTAGCTCTAAGTAGTTTTTTAAGACTTGTCCGAAGTTTGTATCGTCTTCAACAAGCAGCACTTTTGATTTTTCTTTTTCCATAAGAATTGGAAGTGTGTTGGTCAAATGTAATATCCATAAAATTCATTCCAGAGGAAAATATTTGTTAAAAGCGTGGGCAGTTGAAAGATTGCCTTGTACGGGAAAACTCCCCATAAACGCCTTCATAAACAATTCCTATCTCAAATGCACCACGGCCTTTGGTGGCAGTGTTGAAAGAAGACATAGTGTAGTCGTAACTAGTCATGAACCGAAATTGCCCGTGTTGCAAACCAAGAGTTCCGACCAAAGCTTCATTCCATCTATGATATGCACCTACAATGAGTGCTGTAACTGTTCTTTGCTTTGGATCGCTCACATTTACTTTAAACTGAGTTCCATAAAGCAATTCCATTGCGCCCTTTTGTGTGGTATAATAAACTGAAGGATTAAAGATCACATTGTTGCTGAGCTTCACAAGCAGGTCAACATTTCCGGTAGGACGCATACCCATTTTATTCTCCTGACCGTAAAAAGTTTCTTTGGGTTGAGTGAGGTGTGCGAGCCCCATTCCGATTTTTAAGTAAGTGTTTTCGTTTGGGAAATAGGCAAGATTTACACCCGCGCCTAAATCAAAAAAACTTGTTCGTGCTGTGTAGCCATTTTCGCCATTTGTTTTTGCAGGATCGAAACGGAACCCATCCCATTGACGATCGAAAGTAAGCTTGTTAAAATCTACCGTACGCTGGGCTTGTGCCACACTTACTCCAGCACTTATCATTGCCGACTCACCCATTTGCACATGATAGGCTACATTCATTTCTATTCTTGAAAGCGAAAGATCACCATTTCCTGCTTTATCGCTCCAAAATCCAAAACCAAGTCCTAACCAATTGGTATAGTTACGATTTCTTAAAGCTTGCAAATCTCCGTAAACGGAATAAGTACGATACGGTACAGGCACAGCTGCCCATTGATTTCTGTAATTTACACCTACCCTGTAATCGTTGTCCGGCATGAGAGCCGTATTTGCAGGATTAAGCAAAAGTGGCGCATTGTAATATTGGGAGAAGTGCATACCCTGCGCATTGCAGAAAGCAGTAAGCAGCAAGCAGTAAGCAGAGCAGGCGAATGTGATAGCGTATTTCTTTTGAGGATTCATTCAAGTTTCTTTTTACAGTTATCTCAATAGAGTTACATTTCCGGTTTTTTGAATAGAAGTCCCATCAACAAAAGTGGCATCTAGTATCCATGCGTAAACTTCCATTTCCTGCGGCTTTCCTTTGAAGTTACCATCCCAGCCACGGTTCACATCGTCTGTTTCAAATACTTTTTCTCCCCACCGGTTATAAACTTTGAAACTGAGTGTTTCTATTGCAGCGCCTCTTACATACAATACATCGTTGAAGTTATCACCGTTGGGACTAAAACCCGTCGGTACGTCTATAGCAGGATAAATTTCTGCATCTACGAATTTGCAGGTTTGATGAATACAACCCCATTTGTTTTTTGCCTGAAGACATACTTTGTATCTGCCGGTACGTTTGTACAAATGCGAAGGATGATCTATTTCGCTGCTAGTTCCATCGCCAAATGCCCAGTAGTAACTTGTAGCGTCCACAGATTTGTTTGTGAATTTTATGGGTTCATTTGGTACAGGTATTATCGGATCGTAGGAGAAATCGGCGTAAGGATTTCCAAACACCATGATGGTTTGTTTTGCCGTGTCGAACTTATTGCAAGTACCGGGATTTGCGGCTATTAGAATTGCAGTGTAAGTACCCGGAGTTGTGTAAGTGTAAGTTGGAGAGTTAACGGTTGAAGTATTGCCATCTCCAAAATTCCACGTATAACTCTGGGCATTTGTTGAGCCGTTTGAAAACAAAATACTGTTTCCTATGCACACAGAGTCCCCTATAAAATTAGCCCTTACAGAACTGCTGCTAAACGTAACCAGTTTAGTAACGGAGTCTCGTTTATTACAAGAGGTTGTATCAACCATAAGAAGCGTAATCACGTAAGTTCCGGTATCAGGATAATTATGCATTGGTGGATTGGCGCCTGTGTGTGTAGTACCATCGCCAAAATTCCAGAAGAATTGTGTGTTCGGTCCTATCGGTGTAGAAGTATTGATAAAGGATGCCTGATAGGGGTCGCAGCTATTGATAATACTTGTTGTAAAGTCCGCCTTCACATTTGAGCCGTCAACGATTATTGTGATGTAGTCCGTATCAGAACTTTGGTTGCAGGCATTTACGTTGAATGCTATTAACTTGACTGTATAAGTACCCGGTGTGGTGAACGTGTGAGTTGGCGCTGTACTCGTGTCGGTTGGACTGCCATCTCCAAAATCCCAGAGATAGGAAGTAGCATAAACAGAATTATTACCAAAGTTTACTACAAGAGGTGCGCAACCTTTAGTGGCAGGAGATGCGCTTGCGTCTGAAAAAAGGATAAAGTCGAAATGAATTTTTAAAGCTCCGTAATTGCAATTGGGACTATTATTTGTGTTACTGTATGCACCTGAGGTAGTTGGAAATGCAGACGAACCACCACAACCCGCACAAATTCCCTGATATACCACTCCGTTCTTATCAAAGCGGCTGGTACCACCGTCCACGTGATCACCGAGACCAACAGCACCGTAATACGTGCCATACAGTAACGTTGTGGCATCCTTCGAAAGAACGATAAAATAGAAATCACTGCCATCGGTAGTGGCTTGCGCTGCGTTGGCTGTGATGGGCATATTATTCACGTTTCCTGGTTGCCCGCCTGTAGCGCCCCCCCATCCCGAAATATATACTTGCTGACAAGTGTCCACCAAAAAAGCAACTGGTGATATATTCACAGTATTGGGAGTGCCTGAGCCAAATACAGTGGAATAAATGTTAGTGGTTAAATTATTATCAAGCTTTATGATGAACTGACTGGAAGATGGATTGGAATAAACACCGGGTGTCACCGGAAATGTTCCTCCATGTGTTTGTCCCATAGCATATACCTGATCTTGTTTATCTACCTGCACGCCATAGCATTGGTCATAATTCGACATACCAATGAAAGTACCTCTCTGTAAAGCATAGCCACCTCCGTTTTGAAATTTGAGAATATAGCCGTCTATGTTGCCGCCAAATGAAGATTGAAACGTACCAGTTGTTACCGGAAAGTTGCTATTTTCTGTACCGCCCGCCACGTACAAACTTGTTTGTGCAAGATTTAACGCCAGAACATAAGCCGCATCATTGCTGACTCCTCCTATAAATGTGCTCCATAGTAAGTTGCTCAGGGTTGGGTTTAGTTTGAATGCAACACCGTCTTGTGCGCCCTGAAGCGTATTTTGATGGGCATTTTGAGTAGGAAAGTCTGAAGAAATTGTGGAGGCAGCTACATACACATTGCCCGCATTGTCCACTATCACTTCGCTTCTCGCATCGTCTCCATAATTGTGTTTTAGACCGCCGAATGTAAACCAGTCGGTTGAGATATTAACGCCATCATTACTGCTACCCCCTATGTATGTTGAACCTACTATTCCTGTGCCGAGTGCATTGAACTTGGTGACAAATATGTCTGCATCACCGTTATAAATATTGTCGTAAGCATTTTGAACAGGAAAATTATTTGAAAAGGTGCGTCCTACTACAATCAGGTTGTTGTTGTTGTCCACTACCATACTATGAGGTTGCTCATTGTCGGCACCACCCAGATAAGTGGAATAAATCAAGGCATTTCCATTTGGATTGAATTTACTAATTGCTACATCCCAGCGCATGGCAGGTTGGTTACCGCCGCCAGTACCACCACCGGCAAATGTGGTTTGAAAAGCGCCTGTGGTCACCGGAAATCCGACGCCGTTTGCAATGCCACCTGCATAAAAATTTCCCTGGGCATCGTAGGTAGCTGTAGATCCCCAGTTATCGGCAGTAGAGCCGCTGTATGTAGAGAATACAACTGTAGGATCTATCACCAATATTTCATCATTATTATATCCTTCGGGAAAACCAAAACTTACTCTTCCATCCTTCAATTCATACCTGCATTTTATTTCCTTCTTCTCACCATTTACATATTGGTAGGCATAAGGCTCAAGTTCTGAAACCAACCCAATGGAGGTTCGTATTTCCAGTTTGTTATTCTTAATTGCTACGCCATTTGCACCCTCTATTTTCAGCTTTATTTGTTTCACATCTGCGCCGGGATGCACTATGAAATCGTACTTCATCATTCTATTGGCAGATGCCACGTGCAGATCAATGTTTTTATAAAGGTTCTTGTAATCTACATTCAGCGCAGGGTGTATCTCACTCTTCCAGCTTGCGGGGTCATTTCCTAAAAAGTAATTGTAGAAATGCTTTTGCAACTTGCTACCCTTTACCTCTTCAGCTTTCATTGCCCCTTCAAACTGCACTTTGTATGCATGAAACTTCAGCGTTTGTGCCTGCTTTACCTTGCCGTGTTTCATGTCATGAATTTTCGCGGCATTGTCTGCTGCACTAAGCATGTACATTATACCATCTTGCTGCAAATAAATATCTCCTCCCGGAGCCGTTGCTTTATAAAGAAAATCTTCCTCCCACTGCCCTTTGTTTTCGACAAACTCGAGTGGAGCATTCTGTGCGCTGATATTGAATGGTGTAAGGAAAGATGCAAGAAATAACAGCAAGTAGCAGTGCTTCATAAATTATTAGCTTCAGGCTTGTATTAGTAAATTTAACGCAATTGTGTATTATATAGACAGCCAAATACCACCGAAAGATATGGCCTTTACCCAATTCTTATAATTCATCAAAACACCACACCCTCAATTCACCATTTTATTAGCACAGCAGCTACTCGCAAATGCCTCTGGCTTTGCTTTAAACGCAAAACCCATCCCCAATATATAGCCCATAGCCTCGCGCAGTGCTTCATTACTCTTAAACTGCGGATTGGTATTAATATCTGCATGAACTTCCATATCCACATCATACTCGGTAAACAGGTCGCATAGTTCGTAGGCTATTTCTATACTTTTTGCCACCTCTACCAGCATTCGCTCTTTTATAGAATACCGGTGCGTAGTGCGCTCGTTGGCTATAAACATAAACCCGCCACGCTTTTCCCGAAGGAAGACTATAACCGTAGCAAACTCCGTTTCAGCACCATATACCTGACTATCTGTGCCTATGCACACTTTCAGCTTAAAACCTTTTTGCGTTTCACGCATTATTGCCTCTTCTACCGCTTGCTTTACCGGTGCTTTCAATGCCTCGCCGCTAAATGTTCTCCATGTTGCAGACATACGTTGTAGTGTTTCTTAAAGTTAATTATAAAAACGCTTACATGCACCGTCCTTAATATTCTTGCAGCTTAATTTTGCGTATTAAGTCATCTTAGAGGAATCATTAATCCTGCACTGCAATTTAGAAGGCGGATGTGAAGAAAAGATTGTAAGCCTAACTTTTACTCTTGTTTTACAAACCGGGTATAATGTTGTTTGCCTTTACTGTTGGTTAGCTGTATGATATAAATTCCTGCGCGGAGTTGAGTAATATTTACTTTCATTTGTGCTGCGCTAATGGTAGTCTGTAGCATACGCACACCCGTAAGGCTAAATATTTCTACACTATAACTTTCACCAACATTGTCAAAATAAATGACATCATGTGCAGGGTTGGGAAACAGTACCAAAGGTATCTCCCTCACAGATTTATTGACAGTGGTCCTTATCTCTTCTTTGCAAGTGTCATTACGACCATATTTCACTACAAACCAATCACAGGCATAAAGAATGGTATCGGTAACAGCAGCAGAGTGGTTGCCTACTTTTATGCTTGTTCTAAACAGACCAGATGTAAAAACATTTGCATTATCATCCATTACTACTGCGGTTGGCTCCGACAATTCGTTGGATGATATGGAATCTAGTGTTAGAATGGAGCCGTTTGTGGCATTGAAGCGGGCAAGAAATCCCTGTGCTGATTGAGTAGTTATTGTTAAGCCAAGCCCTCCCCACTTTAGCTGTCCATTATTGGTAGCTACGAAGGCAACTGTATCTTTTGTGCAGGTAATATCATAGTAATTAGAGGGGTAGGTGCAAGTGGGTAAAAGCCATGCGTTCGTTCCCCATATTGTATTGCCGTTGCTGTCTGCAGCAATGATATAATTTACTGAACTCCATCCCCATCCGTTTGTGATGTTGTGTCCGATAAAGGAATTTCCAGTATGGGAAAGTCCTCCAATGTAAATATTACCTTTTGAGTCTGGTGGGGCCAGCGTTGCCCATCCGGTAATATTACTATTGCCTTGTTTCACCCATAAGCTATTACCAGCAGCATTGAAACCTGCCACGTACATAGGCCAATAATTAAATGAATCTGAGGTAACTATTTGTGTGGAGCCTATCATAAAGTTGGTACCCAAGGTAGTTGCATTATAGCTGCCTGAGAGATAGTACCTTCCATTCCTATGATCGCGAACAAAAGAAAAGTAATTGCCCGGATATCCACCCAGTGCTTTTGAAGTTTGCACGTCCAGTTTTGTTACTGTCTGAAACAATCCATTCGGGTCATATTGTACAACATAATAGCCACTGCTTTGTATGCTGTAGCTATTGTTATGATAAGTTCCAGGTGCCAGTTGTGCTAAATGGTAGATGTGTCCTGAAGGGGCAATTTCCATTTCAAACAATTTTACACCCGATTGGCTTTGAGTGGTAATAGGCACATCCAGCCATTTCATATTGCCCGTTGTATTGTATTTTATTACAAAAAAGCGTTGGCTAGTGGCATTTGTTAGTAGCGTGTCAGAATCAAAATAGATAGTGTCAGTCAACATTGTGATCGAAATTTGTCCACTTACATAAACATTGCCTATTGAATCTGTACCTAAGGACAAACCTTTTAAATAAGTTGCAAAACCGCCACCCCCATAATTTTTCATCCAGCGAAAATTGCCAGAGCAGTCCCAGCTTGCTAATGATATTTTGTCATTGCTTCCTATGCTATGATGCCCATCTATGTTCACAAGACCCCTGCGGTTATCAGCCAGTATATACACGTTTCCGTACCGGTCAGTAGCTTTGTCTATCACCGCATCCTGACTTTGCAAATCCATGCTACCGCCTCGTTTTACCCAACGCCAGGGAGGTGGTGCTTGAGCTGCTGCAATATTGCTTTCCAATAAACTAAAAAGGAGTAGGACAATGCAAGAGATTTTTTTCATAGTTAGTAGTTTGCTAATGGTGCAGCCTTCTCAATAAAGACAGTGCATAAATGTGGGCCGTTGGAGACATTGCGAAAGAATAAGATACACTTAGCGGTTACTTTGCGCTATCATCCAATCCATAGAAAAAGACCTGCCTTCCTGCACAAGTTTTACTTTATCTACTGGAGGGAATGAGGTATAGGTTGCAGGAAGGTCAAAGATTTTTCGCGCATCGTCGTAGCTGCTAACGTAGGTAATATGGTGTGTGTCTTTAAACAGTTCGTGCAAGTATTCTTTTACATCGGTATAATACATAGGGTGCAGCTCTACAACCAAATCGCACTGTGCCAGGGAACCCACGTTGGTATCGTCAAACAATTTTCTTTCAAACCCTTCGCAGTCGCACACTAACAGCCGCCGCACATTTGCATCCATTTCTCTTAGCCATTTTGGTGTACATTCCCCTTCCACCATTATCCTTTCCGCCACCTGGTTGATCTCTGCCATAGTATGGCAAAGTCTTCTTGCATTTTCACTAATATCGAAAGCATGTACAAATGCCTGCGGATGTTTTTTCGCAAGACCAATGGCGTAATAACCTTCCGCACATCCTATATCAATGATTTGGTCGTAATGATTTCTCTCCAATTCCTTGAACACAGGCACCAATTCCGACTCATAACTCCCCGATAACTTTGGAAAAAGAGAGCTGCCAAAACTGCCAAAACCCGGATAGCGAAGTCCTTTGAAATAGCCATCCCTAACGGTAAGGTCAGAAAAAAATATTCCCAGCCGATGCTCCGAAAGCTGATGCTCATACAGGCTGCGTTCGTAGCGAAGCCACTCGGTAAACCTAAGTGATAATTTACCGCAATACCAGCCAGCGTCCGAGCGGACTACAGATTTTATTAAGGGATCAAGGATACGTCTCATTGTAGTATTAAAGGTTTAGGCAAAATCTATAAAGAAACTATAGGCGCAGTTGCCCACTCTTATTCCCCCAATGTATAAAACATATCTTATTCTCTGTATCTTGTAACCAACCAAAACAACAAATACAATGAAAAAGATCTTAATTGGCTCACTAGTAGGCGGGCTTATCATCTTCATCTGGCAATTTATTTCCAACGCTGCCATAGACTTTCATTACAAGGCGCATCAATACACCGAACAGCAGGATGCTATTCTCAATTCACTTTCGCAGTTGCCCGAAGGCGGCTACATTATGCCCAGCCTGCCCAAAACCGCTACACAGCAAGAGTGGGAGCAATACATGAAAGAAAAAGAAGGCAAACCATGGGCAATGGTACAATACCATAATTCCATGCAGTATAACATGGGCATGAACATGGCAAGAGGCTATATCGTAAATGTGCTTACCGTAGCGCTGTTTTGCTGGATGCTTTTGCGTATGCGCCCGCTCAGCTTCGGAAGGGTAATGACCGCTTCCCTGTTTATCGGACTTATAGTATTTATGAACGGCATTTACACTGGCCATATCTGGTATCAGTTTTTCGATACCTCTGCTCATCTAAGCGATGCGGTAGCAAGCTGGGTGCTTGCCGGGCTATGGCTGGGCTGGTGGCTGCCGAGGGGAAATAAGGAAGCGAGGGGGTAAAAGAATTATGTTGACATTGCACTATGGTATCGCAGATGGGATACCATAGTTGTTTGTAGGAGGAAATGGGATATAAAAGGATCATGAGGAAACGGAACATTCGTCCAAAAGACTGAGTTGACATTAGGGCCGTTCCCATTTGCCGGAGAAAAAGTGTTGGCCAGCTTTCCCAATACTATAATGAAAGATGCTCCTATGCTGTCCTATAAGGTGCTCAAGAAATATTTCCTTTGAAATAAGGGTAGTCTTAGAGATCACTTTTCCATCTATGTGTAAACAGAAAGCACACTGCCCAGCCAATGTTGTGGTATTATCAAACGACTCTCCGATTGCACACAAAACAACCGAAGAAAAAATCCCTAACTTTAATATGTTCACACAATGAATGTCTATTAACTGCAAAAAGCTTACTCATGAGAAAGTATATTTTTTTACTACTGACCTTTCTAAGTATTGAGAGTAGAAGAGGTATTGCGCAACAACCGGGAGATTTAGACAACAGTTTCGGCATAGGCGGGAAGGTAGTTATGCCTCAGGTAGCATGGATGGACGTAGCAGTACAACCTGACGGTAAAATTGTAGCAGTAAGTCATGTCATTGCGAGATATAAAACCGACGGTACATTGGATAGCACTTTCGCCACTAACGGTATTGATACTATAAAAAGCGGTTCCGGTATTGTTCATTGTAGCGCGGTAGGTATTCAGCCGGATGGAAAAATTTTAGTTGTGGGCGGCCCAGTCTATGGGAATGTAAACCTTAAAGACTTTCTAGTTCTAAGATATAACGCTAACGGAAGTCTGGATAGTAGTTTTGATGGAGATGGCGAATTGGTGACCGATTTCGATTTGGGGTCGGATGATTTTGGATATGAACTGGCGATACAAACGGAGGGAAAAATAATAGTTGCGGGAGCATCTAACCAAAAGCTTGCCCTATGCCGTTTACATCCGGATGGTTCATTAGACAGCACTTTTGATCAGGATGGAAAAGTAGTAATCAATAACATTACGGTTGATTTTAACAATAACTGGAGCCATGCCACTTTCATGAAATTGCAAGCGGATGGAAAAATAGTAGCAGGCAGCGCTTCCCTTATAGCACGCATAAACCCCGATGGCAATATGGATAATAGTTTTGGTACTAATGGCCTCAAGGGTTTGTCAGCGCCAATGAACGATCTCGCTATTCAAGCAGATGGTAAGATTGCATTAGCGGGTGGTGCAACAACTTTTGTAATAATGCGGCTTGACTCTAATGGGAACTACGATAGTGGTTTTGGCCTTGCTGGTATGACTTCAACCGCATGGACTCCGGGCAACTGTTCTAATCCCCGACAGAAGGCTACATCCATCCTCCTACAACCCGATGGGAGGTTACTAGCCGGAGGCTACAATATGTGTTGTCTTTTGGGCGACTGTAGAGAATTCGTCTTGATACGTTATAACTCAAATGGCAGTATTGATAGTAGCTTCAGTTCAGACGGTAGAGTGACGACTAATTTTTCGGGATTATCTACAGAAAGTCGTGCGTCTGCCCTCACCCCCGATCGAAAGATTGTGCTGGGAGGATATTCTTATAATGTGGATTACGGCGCAATGGCACGTTATCATTTAGGGACTATGCTGGATGTGAAGAGTGCGCAAAAGCTTAATAGCCATCTTATAGTTACTCCTAACCCGTCGCACGATATGGTAAGTATAAAAGCAAATGGTATTGAAAATGGTATCTGGCGAATGGAATTATTGGATGAGACAGGCAGATCGGTGCTTCATGAAACGATTACAGTAAATAACAACTCCTTTCACAAACAAATCTCTTTACAGCTTTTTGGAGTGGGCGTGTACTTTTTAAAACTGTCTGGCGCTACGCAAAGCATGTCATTTAAAATAGTAAAGGGCATATAAGAGTACTGGCTCTGTTTCAACTTCAGTTGCTCGACATGTTAACCCGTGTATGTTTAACTCACGATATTTTATCACCCAATTATTTAATGATTAAATCTGAGTAGTTGCATAGGAAATGAATGGTAATTTTTGTAGTAAATCATGAAAATTAATGCACTTCGTAGTGTTTTAATGTTATTTTTGGCCTCTCAAATTTTGAAATCAAAAGAACTCTTCTATGCAGGAATTTGGTAAGAAAAATCCATCTGCAAACCTCGCAGATCTGGGTCTTAACGTTGCCGTGGCACATTGGAACCTGGCCCCTGAAGACTTAGTGAATAAAACTTTAGAACTAGGTCAGGGCGAACTAAACGATACCGGAGCACTTTGCGTAAGCACAGGCAAGTTCACGGGTCGGTCTCCAAAAGATAAATTTACAGTAAAGGATGCGCTCACAGAAAACAGCGTAAGCTGGGGCGAACCCAATTTCCCGATGTCTCCAGAAGATTTTGATGGGTTGTACAAAGAAGTATGTGCTTACCTTGACGGAAAAGAAGTGTGGGTGCGTGATGCCTATGCTTGCGCCGACCCAAAATATCGTCTCAACATTCGCGTGATCAACGAAGCACCGTGGGCTAATCTTTTCTGCCACGACCTTTTCTTGCGTCCTACTTCGCAGGAAATAGAAACGCAAAATCCTGACTGGATCATTTTGCAAGCGCCGGGCTACATTGCTACGCCGGGGAAATTTGGTACACGCGCCGAGGGAAAAGGAAATTTTACAGCAGTAAACTTTTCTCGTAAAATAATACTTATTGGAGGCAGCGCCTACACCGGCGAAATGAAGAAAGGTATTTTTGGCGTTCTGAATTTTGTATTGCCGCACGATCATAAAGTGCTAAGTATGCACTGCTCTGCCAATGAAGGTAAAGATGGTGATGTGGCTTTATTTTTCGGTTTGTCCGGTACAGGGAAAACTACGCTTTCGGCAGATCCTAACCGTGCCTTGATTGGTGATGATGAGCATGGATGGGCAGATGGTTCTGTATTTAATTTTGAAGGCGGTTGCTACGCAAAAGTGATTGACCTTTCTGAAGAGAAAGAACCGCAGATATATGCCGCTATAAAACCAAATGCTATTCTTGAGAATATTGTTTTCAAAGAAAACAGTAAGACGGTAGATTATGTGGATGGAAGCATCACGGAAAACACACGCGCAGCTTACCCGATTTATCATATTCCTAATGCAAAAGAGCCTTCTTACGGCAGCGATCCAAAAAATATTTTCTTCCTTACTTGCGATGCATTTGGTATTCTTCCGCCTATCAGCAAGCTAACGAAGGCACAGGCTATGTATCACTTTATTTCGGGTTATACTGCTAAAGTTGCCGGAACTGAAGTGGGTGTTACAGAACCTCAAACTACCTTCTCTGCTTGCTTCGGTCGAGTATTCTTACCATTGCATCCTACAAAATATGCCGAGCTGCTTGGCAAAAAACTTGAAGAGCACACTGATGTGAATGTATGGCTCATAAACACAGGCTGGAGTGGCGGTTCTTATGGCGTAGGTAGTAGGATGAGTTTGAAATATACCCGTGCAATGATTACTGCTGCAATGAACGGTGAACTGAATAACGTAGCGTATGTTCCGCATCCGGTATTTGGTGTGTTGGTTCCGCAAGCTTGCCCTAATGTACCTGCGGAAATTCTAAACCCACGCGATACATGGTCTGATAAAGAAGCTTATGACAAGAAAGCTAACGAACTTGCACAATTGTTTGTGAAGAACTTCGCAAAATATGCCGACCAGGCAAATGATGAGATTAGAAGCGCCGCTCCAAAAGTTATGGCGAGTGTAGCGTAGGTTATCTGATTTTCAATAAACTTTAAGCCCCGCGAGTTGCGGGGTTTTTTGTTGCAAGAATGCACCGGAAAGAAACGAACGTTGGATGAAATATTTCCACCAGCTACTGTTGTAGTGCTTTGTCAATCATGCGCGCATCTCCTACTATCCACAACAGATCGCCTTCTTCAAGTATCACATTACTTTCAGGATTTAGATTGCGGCGGTTGTTTCGTTCAATTCCTACTACAAGCCCATTGGTCTTTTCTCTCACACCACTTTCACGGATTGTTTTTTTATGCAGAAAAGAATTGCGTTTCACCGATATTTTTCTAAGAACTACACTATCGCTGTTGCCAGACACCTGAACCGGCAATCCGTTTACAGGCTCTATGTGTTTTTTAAATTGATCGAGTTGGTCGTCTGTACCAATCACAAATAGCGTGTCGCCGGGATAAACCCTTTCCATGCGACTTGGAGCATTAATGGTATAATGTTCACCGCGTCTTATCATTGCAATGTTCACCCCAAGCCTTTCTCGCAGCGCCATTTCTTCAAGCGTCATACCGGTTACAGGTGTGCCGACGGGTAAGGTGAATTGTGCAATATGCGCGTCCCAGGGTGCAAGTTCAATTCGATTTTGCTCCGCTTCGTGCCGTTCCCGATCATGGTAATTATTAAAAAAACGTGTTTCAAGTTTTATGTAAAAAGCATGTATTCGCTTTGTGAAAATCAGACCAAAACTGATAAGAAGGACTAAGCCTGCAAAAGCAATGTAAAAAGAGAAAAAGCTGAGCAGATAAATACTAATATAAACAATAGCAAGAGAGCCTCTTACCACCCTAAAAAATATAAGCGGGGCGCGGTAACGCTTATTTGCCCAGAGGTTTGCAAAAGCCTGCGTCTGAAATTTTCTTGTCACCAATGCCCACATAAAAGGAGACAAGATTATCAGGCATACAAGCGCAGTGAGAATATTTCCGGTGCTTCCATTGTTGACATTTGTAAATATCCAGGGACGTAAGTAGGCGGAAAACAGAAAAATTACTCCGAGTATAATGATGGAGAGCAGCGCGACGTGTGCAAAAAATGAACGAATCACCAACTGCCAATCGTTAGCCTGTGCAATTGTTTGTGTTCCCGTGCTATATCTTAAAAGTACCTTTCGCCAGTTTGGTGGAAGCCTTACTTCTATCCAGCTATAAAAACCACCGGCTGATCGGATCATATAAGGTGTAGTAAAAGTGGTGATTGCTGAAACCGCCACGGCAATGGGATAAAGAAAACTGGACGTTACGTTGAGCGTTAATCCTAAGGTTGCAATAATAAAAGAGAACTCACCGATTTGTGCCTGACTCATACCTGCATGTAATGCAATTTTCAGGGGTTGTCCTGCTATAAGTGCTCCCATCGTTACGTTCAATGTTTTTGCAATAACGAACACAACGGTAATAATCAAAATAGGCCAACCGTAGTTTATTAAGACTTTAGGATCTATCAGCATTCCCACCGACACAAAGAAAACTGCACCAAATAAATCTTTTACCGGTTTCACTAAATGTTCAATGCGCTCTGCCTGAGTAGTTTCTGCTAAAATTGAACCCATAATAAATGCCCCTAAAGCAGGAGAAAAACCGGCCTGCGCTGCAAGCATTACCATCACAAGACATAGACCTATTGAAACAATAAGCATCGTTTCATCGCTTAGTAATTTTTGTGCGCGCCGCAGAAAACTGGGAAGAAAGAAAATACCCGCAACGAACCAAAGCAGTAAAAAGAAAGAGAGTTTCAAAATAGACATCAGCATTTCGCCACCTTCAAACTGACGACTAACAGAAATTGTAGAAAGCAACACCATCAGCACCACCGCCACCAAATCTTCAATAATGAGCACCCCAAAAACAAGATTAGCAAAACGCTTACTTTTCACACCCAACTCATCGAAGGCACGAAGAATAATAGTGGTGGAAGAAATACATAAAATTCCGCCCAGAAAAATGCTGTCCATCAGCGCCCAGCCCATGGCCTGTCCGAGCATAAACCCAACCAGCAACATCACCGATACCTCAGTAAAAGCAGTAACAGAAGCGGCACCGCCAATACGCATCAGCCGTTTGAAACTAAACTCAAGACCCAATGTGAACAACAGAAAGATAACACCAATGTCTGCCCAAATTCTTATATCCTGCGGATCGGCAATGGTGGGTAAAAGAGAAAAATTAGGACTTACAAGAAAGCCCGCAAGGATGTAACCTAAAACTACCGGTTGTTTTAGTTTTCTGAAAAGAAGCGTGGTGATACCTGCCAGAAAAAGTATGAGTCCGAGATCACTGATTAACGGCGGTAAATGATTCATGAAACATAAAAATAGTGGTTACGCTCCAACGATTATTAAAATGCAGTTTCGAACATGAAAATTAGGACTGACGGAGTTTTATGTTTCGTCTTTCAAATTTCAGGTATGGCTTAAATAGTCAAAGAAATTCTTCTTATGACCCACTTTATTTTACTCAATACACTCTCTCTTTCTTGATGTATTTTTGCGCGCATTCATACTTAAAGCAACACTGATGAAAAATACTCCGTTTACGCAGCAACATATAGCGCTCGGCGCAAAAATGGCTGAATTTGCAGGCTACAATATGCCTATCTCTTACAGCAGCATCAATGAAGAACACCACACAGTTCGTCAGAATGCAGGAGTGTTTGATGTGAGCCACATGGGTGAATTCATGCTGCGCGGACCTAAGGCGCTCGATTTAATTCAACGCGTAACGAGTAATGATGCAAGTAAACTTACAGCCGGTAAAGCACAATACTCTTGCCTACCCAACGATAATGGCGGCATTGTAGATGACTTGATTATTTATTGCCTAAAAGAAAACGAAGAATATCTGTTGGTTGTAAACGCGTCGAACATTGAAAAAGATTGGAACTGGATCAGTGAACACAACACAGACAATGTGCCAATGGAAAACATTTCAGACAAAATAGGATTGCTGGCTGTGCAAGGCCCTAAAGCAGTTCAATATATGCAGCAATTGACTGAGATGGACATTACCAATCTTAAATATTACACTTTCGTAAAAGGAACTTTTGCAGGGATTAATGATGTGATAGTGAGTGCAACAGGCTACACAGGTTCTGGTGGAATTGAGATCTATTTTGATGACAAAAACGGAAACGCAGAAAAGCTTTGGAATGAAATTTTCCGTGTGGGCGAGCCTCAAGGTTTAAAGCCAATTGGTCTTGCTGCGCGCGATACACTGCGACTTGAAATGGGTTATTGCCTTTATGGAAATGATATTGACGATACGACTTCTCCGCTTGAAGCAGGATTGGGTTGGATCACAAAATTCACCAAAGATTTCACTGCAAAATCTATCCTTGAACAACAAAAAGCAGAAGGCATAAAACGTAAGCTGGTGGGTATTGAGATGATTGACAAAGGCATACCACGCCACGGTTACAAAATACAAAATGCAGCTGGCGAAGAAATTGGGTATGTAACTTCAGGTACGCAGGCACCCAGCCTCAGCAAAGCAATCGGTATGGCTTATATCCGTAAAGATTTTTCGCAGGAAGGAAATGATGTATTCATAATGATCCGCGACAAGGCTGTAAAGGCACAAGTGGTGAAGATGCCATTTGCGTAAGGGATATATCTGCAAGAATGATTAACAGAATATTATTGTTAGTTGGTTGCACATTAATATTAATGTCCGCCAGCCTATATAATGGTTTCCCAATCGTTACCAGCGACACAGGCGCATATATAAATATGGGTTTCGAATTTAGAATTCCCTATGATCGCCCACCATATTATGGACTATTTATCCGACTTAGCAGCCTATGGACTTCGCTATGGTATCCAGTTGTTATTCAGTGCATGATTGCAGCGCTATTATTATCACAGTTAACAAAGTTGATGTTTATCAACAGTGCATTTTATAAAAAATGCACAATGCTTTCCTTACTTGCTATTGCATCCTTTACGTGCCTTCCATGGGTTCTTGGGCAACTAATGCCTGATGCTTTCACGGGAATACTGTTAATGGCTGTTATCTTATTTTATCTTAAGAAGCATACGATAGTCAGTTATGGTTGCTATGCTGCAATAATTTTTCTTTCATTGCTTTTCCATAGTTCTCATGTACTCATAATATTCTGTCTCTCAGCTTGCATTATTGTTTTTGGTTTAAAGCGAAATTGGCAACCAATGGTAAGAAAAAGTGCTGCAATATTTTGTTTGGGACTAGCAGTGGTGCTTTTGTCTTGTACTGTTTCCTACATAAAAGGACATGGTTTCAGATTTAGCCGCGGAAGTCATGTATTCTTAATGGGCAGACTTGGAGAAACCGGTATTTTAAAAAAATATTTAGATGAAAATTGCAGCGGAAATTCATATAAACTATGTGAAGTAAAAGACGATATACAAGGAAGAGCCTGGGAGTTTATATGGTCAGACAATGGTCCCTTCCATAAGAGTGGTGGCTGGGAGAACAGTAAAGCAGAATATGACGCAATCATAAAAGGGGTACTTACTGACCCAGAATATCTAAGTCTATTTATACAAAAGTCTGTTATCTCCACACTGAGGCAGTTGACACAAGTAACACTTCCAGAAAAATTTCCGGCGTTAAGCTATGGATCATCGCCAGCTAACTCTGTGAAATTTTATTTTGAAGATGAGATAACAGAATACAATACCTCTCTTCAAAACTCAGGTAATCTTGAAGGTCGTTTTTTTAATCAGCTATATTTTTTGTTTTTTCTTGCCACCTCTTTAATAATCATTTATAAGTATCGTACCTTACTTAATGAACAGGACATAAAAATCTACTGTATTGTAATTGTTTTTTTAGTATGCAATGCTTTTGTTACAGCCTGCTTCGCAAACGTTCTTGATCGGCTGCAACACCGTGTTTTTTGGGTGTTACCAGCAGTAAATGTTATACTACTTTTGCGGAGGTTAATAGAAATAAGAAGTAAGAAACTTGCCACTCAAACCCTCAGTTAGTAGCTTGGTTGTTTTTCATCAATGTTTTACGAATTTTATTCCAGCGCGACTTCCATACTATCATTAGGAAATTATTCAGCTCTTTAGCCAGAATTGATACTTTTATCTGAGAAAATTCAACGCCTGGACGCAGCTTCACAGGAATTGGCTTTACTTGATATCCTTGCTGCTCTGCATTGTAGATCATTTCGAGGTCAAACAGATAACGGTCTATTGTTCCTTCAAGCCATAAATGTTTCATTGATTTTTTGAAACCTTTTAGTCCGCATTGAGTATCGGTAATAGCGATACTAAGTAAATTTTTTATCATCCACCGGAGTATTTTGGATATATATTTCCGGAAAAAGGGAACTCCGTCATAGTAGGCTTTCTCTTTTACACCAACCGCAATATCCACATCAGCTTTTTGTAGGTTGTGATAAATGGACATAAAACTTTCATGTTGATACGGAAAGTCTATATCTGTGTAAATAATAAGTTCGTGGGAAGCTTGATAAATGCCTTTTCTAATAGCATAACCCTTGCCCATATTCAGATTAGAGCTTATTATTTTCACCTGATCAATAGAGGTCTTAATATTATTCAGTTCTTTGCTAATGTCTTTGGGAGTCCCATCGTCAACTATTATTAGCTCACACCCCCCTACTTCGCTATGTATGCGTTGCATATTTTCAATAATTATTTTATCCCAATCATCATGTAACTGTGGATTATAGCATGGGAGTATTACGCTTAGACTATTTTTCATTTACCCGGTGCGAAGCTAATTAATATCAAGAGTGGTTTCAACTGTTATAAAAACATAAGACGGCGAAGTTTCTTTTCTTTGTGCCAAATTAAGCCACAAGTTAGCGATGACTACTTCCAATGTCAAGATGCAGTCTTATTTTGAACGCATCATAATTTGCATTTTCCTGTTAATTCTTACAGTTTTCGCAACGGTCTTTTACAAGGAACGAATCATCTTTACGGATACGGTGGGATGTATTATGGATATGCTTAAAAAGGATAGCCTGAACGTTACAACAAACCGGTATATCAGTATTTTTGGCGAATTACTTCCTTTCGCTTCCTATAAGCTTAACTCATCCTTACGACTTATTGTCTTCTTGTACTCGTTGAATCTTATACTGATACCTGTGCTTTTGGCCTTACTTAGCGTTTATTGGTTCAAAGAGACCCGCACGGCTTGGAGTATTTTGCTTTTTTACACGATTATGTCAGCACGATTATTCTACTTCCCCATAAGTGAATTTCAGTGTGGGTTGTGTTTTTTGCTCTTCTATATTGGATTATACGAGTATTCACTAAAGAAGAATAGTAGGTTAAACGCTACGGTATTCTGGTTACTATCTCTTTTTTTCATCCCTACAGTAGTTTTCAGTCATCCCTTGTCTATTCTTGTTTTAGGAGCATGGTTGATCTTTCAATTTTTCATTTCAAAAAAGTCCATAGTTAAGCCCTTGTTCATTGTGCTTATAGCTGCACTTTCCTATTTAGTAAAGAAAGCTTTCTTTGAAGTGCCCTATGACAGCGAAAAGGCAAAGACCATGGAAAACTTCAAGACTTTTTCAATGGCGCATCTCGATGATACACTTGCCAATCAGTTTTATAAGGCTCTCAGAGACGATTACTTTTTGGTTCCGCTTCTGATTGTGCTTTCAATAGTAGCCCTCATTCGGATGAAACACTACATATCAGCAATATTGCTTCCCTCAATCATACTTGCATTCTGGCTTCTTGTGACTGTTTCTTTCAAAAATGAACCTTACTGGTATTACTCCGAACACATGTATCAACCATTAAGCTTTTTTATTGCTTTGGCAACCGGCAGGCTCTTCACTATTTGCTTTTCTAAAAAATTTAGTGTTCTTATCCTAACCATTGTCGTAGCGGTGTCTTTAAACAAAATATATTATAGTCACGAGCCTATGAAAAAACGACTCGACTGGTATGCAGGCTGCTTTGAACTTATGGACAAAAAGGGTATAAAGAAAACAGTTGTGGGGATTGAAAGAATTGACATCGGATGGAAAATGGAAGCAAACTGGCTTACCATGTACGAATCGCTTGTTCTTAGTGCCTTGGATAATCCTGAACATGCAAAAACTATCACTATGGTCTGGAATGAGCAGGATAGTCGAAAAGCTACTATGCAAGGAGAGTCATTTATTACGGTAGGCATTGAGCATTGGCCCATAAAAGATGTTCCGGAAAATTATTTCAAACTTAGCTCAAGCCATTACTCGGTCTTAGCCGACATTTATAGTGATGAGGAAATACGCAGACTAAGTTATCAGGAAATTGGCACAAACTAATGAAGGCGTTGATAGGTGTCGATTGTATCTGTGAACCTGAAGTAGTTGTTACCAAACTCCTCATACGGAAACACTCCCCACACAGTTACAAACGCATCTTTTCTATCCATCGTCCAGTTGAGTTGGGCTGCGTTTTCTGTTATAACTATAGATGCAGTTTTTCCGGTCTCAGAAGTGGAGAGCAGCCAAAACTCATAAGGCGTTCCCCATGTCATCATGAGTTTTTCTTTAGGAATGTCTTGCTCATCTATCACCAATTTCTCATTTCCGTGCTGCTGCAAAAGCGACTGCATCCATGCTAATCTTGCCACATACGGTTCTCTAAAAAACCAAATGCGAAACACTCCGCCCACTACCATCAGCACTATTAGGATAGAAGCTAACGAATACATTCGTGGGTGAGATAAAACAAGATATACCATAGGTAAACCCACGAAGATGCTTAATGGCAAATACATATTCTCCATGTAATAAGCAGTTGCGCCGGTTGCTTCATAGCTAACATTAATGAGCAATAAATAACCACCGGTAAATGCCAACAATAAAAAAAGAAGTCGCCACTGACGCTGCCGGAAATAATAAAACACAACGACGAAAAGAAAGATTGGAAACGCATAAAACTTAGACACGCAAGCCTTCAAAAATTCTTTGTTTGTAGAAAGCGTAAAATAATCGGGAAAGAACGTGATAAACTTTCGGAGGTTGCCCATAGCGCTATCATCGTAGCTGGTAGTAAATACAAACTTTTTTGCCAGCCATGCCACAGCGGTAAATGCAAAAGTGATAACGACACGCTTGCGTAAGGTGACATCTTCTGCTATCAGAGCAAAAAACAAAAAACCATAGGCCAGTGGAAATAACAGTAGTGGATGAGCAAACACCACCGTCGCACACAGGCAGGCAGTTATTATCCAAAATAATCCTTGTGCATTGCCGCGATAAGAATAGATCCAGCAAAAAAGCACTACTAAAAACGCCAGCCCCTGCTGCAATTCCGATTGTATCCAGTAAAACGTGTCGGTTGTAAACAGTAAGGTTGTGAACAACAATAGCAATGCTCCCTTTTTGTCCTTCATCCATACGCCACATACTAAGTAGCACCCAAAAAACACTAAAGGAAAAGCCACTGAATACAACTTCATTATCACATCGAGCGGCAACCCCAACATACTCCCAACCAATGGAAATACCTGAGTGCCCGCCGCCACAAACCGATAATTCTGAATGGCGAATTCACCATCCTTCAGAATAAAAAACAGATGATACGCTATATCAATAAAGGCTGTACGCTCTTTATATAACAACACAGCCATTAACACCAACACACAAAACATTACAACACCCATCCAATAAAGCACCTTTGGCATAGCCACCTTATTTATAAACATAATTCATCAAAAATTATCAACCCCGTAAAGGTAGCAGACCACGTCCAACAATGTCAATACCCTTCGCTGCCAAACAATTTAAAACCACCTACACTCCACCATTTTCCGCAAACTTTTTTCTTTCTTTGCACCCATGCTGCCTAAATACAACCGCGTACTCCTAAAACTATCTGGCGAATCGCTAATGGGCGACCGTACTTACGGTCTCGACCCAAAAATGCTTGACGCATACGCCACCGACATCAAAGCAGTTACCGACCTCGGTGTGCAAGTAGCAGTAGTAATAGGTGGCGGAAACATATACCGCGGCATGAACGAAGCCGAAACCGGCATTGAACGCGCTCAGGGCGACTACATGGGCATGCTCGCCACCGTGATAAATGGCATGGCACTACAAGCAGCTCTCGAAAAAATAGGTGTAAAAACCCGCCTGCAAAGCGCCATAAAAATGGAGCAAATAGCAGAGCCTTACATACGCCGCCGCGCCATACGCCACCTTGAAAAAGGCCGCGTAGTAATATTTGGTGCTGGTACCGGCAACCCTTATTTTACCACTGACACAGCCGGATCACTCCGCGCAATAGAAATAAACGCCGACGTAATTCTAAAAGGCACCCGCGTGGACGGCATATACACCGCCGATCCTGAAAAAGACCCAACCGCAAAACGATACGAGAAACTTACGTTCAACGAGGTAATAACCCAAGGACTAAAAGTGATGGACATGACCGCCTTCACCCTCTGTCAGGAAAATAATCTTCCCATCATCGTATTCGACATGCACAAAGCCGGCAATCTACTCGAAGTAGTAGTTGGCAACCACGTAGGTACCATTGTAAAATAATTTCACCACCACATTCATTGCTTCTTTTTGCGCGCGGGCTGATAGTAGCTGCGTTGATGTGTGTGCTTTTGAGCGTTTTAGTATGTTACTTTTGCGGACGTAAATTGGTGATATGTTTAATAGGTATTGGCGTGTGTATCCGTGGTATTTTCAATTGGTGCAGTTTATAATTCTGATGTTGGTAGTGGGGTCGTTTTTTTTGCTCGCTGTAGGTCCGGTTGGGCTACAGGTGATGGGTGTGACGGCGGCAGAATTGGGCGGATTGAGTGAAGATAGTAGCCGCAGAGTGGTGAATGGCGCACTGATGTATCAGTTTTTTACGGCTACGGGAGTGTTTTTGCTTCCGGCGCTTTTGTTTGGGTATTTTACGCATCCGCGCCCTGCTAAGTATTTGGGATTGGTTCGGCCGGGCAACGGTATGCATTGGTGGCTGGCACCTGCGGTGGTGGTGAGCGCTACTCCGTTGTTTCTTTTTGTGGCGGAGGGCATGAGTCATATAGATTTTGGTGCGGGTGTGCGGGCACAGCAGGAGATGAACGACAGGATGATGAAGGGATTGCTGAATATTGGGAATGTTTGGCAACTGGGGGCTACGCTTGTTGTGCTGGCTGTGTTACCAGGGTTTAGTGAGGAGTTGTTTTTCCGGGGTGTGCTGATGCGGTTTGCAGCCAAGCGAAGCAGAGGTGTGGTGTTTCCGCTACTGGTATCGGCGGTTTTGTTTGCCATGATGCACTCTAATCCGTATGGTATGATTTCAATTTTTCTTGCTGGGGTGTTGTTGGGCGGAATTTATTATTTAACCGGGTCGCTTTGGTGCAGTATTTTGGCGCATGGGTGCTACAACGGATTGCAGGTGCTGGTAACGTATTTGGGTAAGGATGGTAGTACATTTAAAGCAATAGAGGAAAGTAACAAAGTTCCGTTGACCTGGGTAGTGGTGGGTACGGCGTGTTTTGTGGGTTTGTTTTATTTGCTGTGGAAAAACAGGACACCACTGGCAAAAGATTGGAGTAGCGATTATACGGCTGAAGAGCAGAAGGAAGAATCAAAGTAGGTTACAAATAAACTTTTGGGATGGCTTTGCATTTGCCTACATTTTTTACAAGACTTGGTAGTGCCGTAGTGTTTTCAGCAATTATGATGGTGGGCTTGCTATGGGAAGTGTGGGCTTTTTGGGCGTTGACGGTGTTAATACAAGTGCTGTGCATGAGGGAGTATTTCCGCCTCATGCGAAAGATATTTCCCGACAATAAACCCCATCGGTGGATGGAAGCAGCCGTACAATTTTTAGGCGTTGGTTTAATGGTTTTATTCGGGTTGGGAATTGCGGACGAAGGATTTTATCTGCCCGCTTTGCTGTTTGTTCCTACTATTATTTTATTGGGTGGAGTGCTGGGCAAGCGGGGATCACTTCATTCAACCTTTCAGGCATTTGGTGGTTTGTTTTATATAGCTGTTCCTTTATTGCTATTCTTTGGGTTAAGAACTATAAGCATTGCTATTCCGTTGGCTTTGGTTTTAATGATATGGATGAACGACACAATGGCGTATCTGGTAGGTTCTTTTATTGGAAAAACTCCTTTTTCAAAAATATCTCCGAAAAAAACCTGGGAGGGAACCATAGGTGGCGCAATACTTACTATTGTTGGCGCTGCAATCTGGGGTTATTACTCGCCTTATTATAAAGTGCAGGATTGGATGATGCTGGCACTGTGCGCTGCTATAGCGGGTACTGCCGGAGATTTATTGGAGTCTAAACTGAAAAGAATGGCAGATGTAAAAGACAGCGGAACGATGATGCCTGGGCATGGTGGCGCGTTAGATCGTTTTGATTCATTGCTTGTAGCTACACCATTTGCGTTTTGCTATGCTTATGTTTTTATGCCGCCACTTTTGCTGGAAATTTTTTAGACTATTTTCGCTGCAAATCAATTTTCATAAACGATGCGTATTCACCGCGAGGGTTATAAATACATTCTGATTGCCACAGTGCTATGGGTGTTGCTGGGATTAGTTTCCTACCAGTTTTTCTTCGATGTTTCGGTGTTATTCTGGTTGTTCAATTTCGTTTGCTTTTTGCTTTGGTTTTGGATTATTTGGTTCTTCCGTATTCCTGGCAGAGATTTTTCTGAAGGAGAAGAACAAGTTATTGCTCCCGCAGATGGTAAAGTAGTGGTGATAGAAGAAACCTACGAACCTGAGTATTTTAAGGACAAAAGATTGCAGGTTTCCATTTTCATGTCTCCTCTTAATGTGCACGTAAATCGCAATCCTATTAGTGGAGTTGTACGCTATATGAAATACCATCCGGGAAAATATTTGGTAGCATGGCATCCTAAATCTTCTACAGAGAATGAGCGCACTACAATGGTAATCGGCAACAACAATATGGAATTACTTGTGCGGCAAATTGCCGGTGCATTAGCAAGAAGAATTTGCTACTACGTGAAAGAAGGTGATGTGGTGAAGCAAAATGGTGAATTTGGTTTTATCCGTTTTGGTTCACGAGTAGATCTTTTCTTTCCTGTGGGAACTAAAGTAGATGTTAAAATTGGACAGGTAGTAAAAGGGGGAATAACAGTCATTGCACACTTATCCTAAATATCCCTATCTTCGGTTCATAAAATTTACACAATGAAAAAACTGACTTTATTTCTCGGTGCCCTAATGATTGCAGGTGCTTCTTTTGCTTGCGATGGTAAGAAAGATGCAAAAGCTTGTTGCAAGAAGGGCGACAAAAAAGAAGCAAAAGCTTGTTGCAGCAAAGACGAAAAGAAAGATTGCAAGCACGCAGCAAAGCAGGATGAAAAGAAAGTTGAAGAGAAGAAATCTTAACTGAAAGGCACAGAGACAAGATATACGGGTCCCGCAAGTAGCGGGACTTATTTTTTTAACGCCAGAATTTTCTCTGATAAGTTTGTCGCACCTGCATCCACCCAATTATATTCTTTGTCTTTCCTAAACCAGGTAAGCTGCCGCTTGGCATAGTTGCGGGTATGCTGTTTTATTTTTTCTATCGCCTCCTCTAAAGCATACTTTCCATTCAGATAATCGAAAAGCTCGGAGTACCCAACCGTTTGTAAATTCTTATGATGCCTGAAAGGAAGCAATGAAATCACCTCATCCAATAAACCCAGCTTCATCATTTCATCTGTCCTGCTATTAATCCTATTGTAAAGCTGCGGGCGTGGCAATTCCAATGCACATTTTACTATGTTGAAATGCCTTTGCTTTTTTTCTCTGGTGCGAAACGCTGTAATACTTTTCCCTGTTGACCTTTTAAAAATTAAAGCGCGAAGCAGGCGTGCGGGGTTTCCAATTTCTGCTGCTGCATAAAAAATCGGATCTTCTTCTTGTGTGGTTTGCTGAAGCCAGCCTAATCCGTTTTGTATATACAATTCATTCACCTCTTTTTCAATCCTATCATCCACTCCTGGCATTTCATCCAGACCCTCTGTAAGCGCTTTTATATACAAACCTGTTCCACCACAAACCACTGCATAATCGTTAGAAAGAAATATCTCATCAAGATACCGTAATGCAAGCACCTCATAATCCGCAGCCGAAATATTTTCCCTTACCGAAAATTCGTCAATAAAATAGTGCTTTACTGCTTGCAGCTCCTCTGCCGAAGGCTTTGCCGTGCCTATGTTCATTTCCTTATAGCACTGGCGGCTATCTGCAGAAACAATAGACGTACCCAACTTCTTTGCCAACTCAATAGCCACTGCCGTTTTACCAACCGCCGTAGGCCCCGCAACCACAATAACAGTAGGAATTGTCTTTCTATTCATCGAAACTATCAGTACCGCCACCCACATCTTCCGAAGACATCCCCTCTTCCCCCTCACTACTAAAACCCTCAGCCATTTCATCGGCCCCAAGGTCATATTTTTCCTCTATCTCCATCAGCTTATCTGCCGCCACACCTCTTACACCGTATTGTATTGGCCCCAATCCCTCTCTCCTCACCATCTGTGGGTAGCTACGCTTCTGATCTTCCTCCTTGCTCACACCTATCAGCTCCACCAGAAACGTCCATTGCTTCACCGGGTCGTAGGCATAAACAAACTTCTGATCAGGCTTCCCCACCAATGCCGATACAGGCGTGCGCGTCATAGACAGTGCAGGCGCATCCTTCTTATTCACCAACACCTCCGAATTTATCTCCCGCCCACGATGCCACCTATCATTGCTCTCAAAAAACGAAGCACCATGTTTCCCATCAAACTCATAAGCCTTAATAATAGCCTGATGCAACTCAAGAAAACTCTGACCCGACCGTATTTCTATATCACGATACACCAGATCGTCTTCCTCCCAATAAACCCTAAAACGTAGTAAAGACATACAAAATATTGCACCGTAAAAATAGAATAAATTCCCGCACCACACCTACCCCAAAAGCCTCGCCACCTTCATAGCCAACCCCAGGTTCATAGGCCTAAAACTAAGCCGCCCCGTCATCATAGCCTTAGCCCCACTCAGCTCCCCCTTGCGCAGCCTCACAAAATCCCCCTCACTCATACACACCGTCAGCGCCGCCACCCCCACCCGCCCCTCCACTATCCAATCCCCCTCCTTCGTCAAATCCATAGTCCACACCCCCGCACCCCCAATCTCCCAATGAATAACAGCCCCAATCTCCCCCACCAGCTCCGGCCGCTTTCGCAGCGCCACCGGCATCTGCACCTCTATTATATCCCTTGCCGTCATAGCCCAGTTTTTCCCGCGAACATACTTCTTCCCCATCAAACCACCCCTCCCAAAATCTTTTTTTTGGCCCCCAGCCCCGTTGCTACTATTTGGCCGCCGTTGCGTCGCACTCTTGTACGCCATCTTCCCTATTCAGCTTTTCCCCCATTCAACCCTCAACCCTCAACCCTCAACCCTCAACCCTCAACCTCTTTATAAGCACCCTTCCTGAAGTGCTGCGCAAAGCACAAAATTTTCTGAGCATTGCTTCCGAACGTTCGAGCATTGGCTCTGAACGTTCGAGCATTGGCTCTGAATGCTCGAGCATTGGTTTTGAACGCTCGAGCATAGGCTTCGAACGTTCGAGCATGGGCTTTGAATGCTCGAGTATCGGTTTTGAACGCGTTCAAAAGCA
>CALMWT010000129.1 GCA_937870855.1 uncultured Taibaiella sp. | reverse complement strand
GAATAGGGAAGATGGCGTACAAGGGAGTGACACAACGGCGGCCTAATAGTAGCAGCGCTGCCGGCTGCAAAAAAATCTTTTGCCCTGGGGGGAAATTTTATCTATTGGGAAATATTGGCGAGGGCGCCGGTGGGGGTGAGGGCTATGCTTTGGTGCTTGGGGTCTAAGTTTACGAGAAATAGGTTTTGTAAGGTTTCTATGGCGTCGTACATCTGGCTTTCGGGTACGTTCATTTCTGTTGCCAGATCTTTAACGGTGATGTAGGTATTGCGCCCGTCGGATATTTTTAGAAGTATCCTATGCACTTCAATTGCGTGTATCATGTGTGCCTGCGTTTGGTCTATCAGGAGAAGTCGCTAAGTCGTTGAGCATAGATGATGAGATGAATAAGTGTAAGGTAAGGGATTATTATTTATAAAAAAAATTTTAAAAATAAGGGTGGGGTTTTCCTTTTTTATAACAAAACAGTTGTGTGGCGGGGTGTGGGTATGTGGTATTAAAAGTTACCTTTGCGGCTTCTATGATTTCGATTAATAATTTATCGCTTCGGTACGGCAAAAGAATATTGTTTGAAGATGTAAACCTGAAGTTTACGGAGGGCAATTGCTATGGTATAATAGGGGCAAATGGTGCGGGCAAGAGTACGTTTTTGAAAATAATATCGGGCGAAATAGACCCTACAAGCGGGCGGGTGGATATAAGCAAAGACATGCGGATGAGTGTGTTAAAGCAAAACCACTATGAGTATGATGAGGTGCCTGTGCTTGAAACGGTGATACGGGGCAATACGCGGCTTTATGATGTGATGAAGGCAAAGGATGCGATATATGCGAAGGAGGATTTTAGTGAGGAGGATGGGCTGAAGGCTGGTGAGCTGGAGGGGTTGTTTGCCGAAATGGACGGGTGGAATGCGGAGAGCGATGCGGCTACAATACTTAGTAGCCTGGGTATAAAGGAAGAGGTGCATTATAGGTTGATGAAGGAGTTGGATGGAAATCAGAAAGTGCGTGTGCTATTGGCTCAGGCATTGTTTGGCCACCCGGATATATTGCTGCTAGATGAGCCTACGAATGATTTGGATTTGGAGACGATAACGTGGCTGGAAGATTTTTTGGCAGATTATGATAAGATAGTGTTGGTGGTGAGCCATGATCGTCACTTTTTGGATGCGGTGTGTACGCATGTGGCAGATATAGATTTTGGGAAGATTAGCATATTTACGGGTAACTATAGTTTTTGGTACGAATCGAGCCAGCTATTGTTGAAACAAAGAACCGAGCAGAATAGAAAGGCGGAAGATAAGATTGCAGAGTTGAAGGAGTTTATAGCGCGGTTTAGTGCCAATGCAAGTAAATCGAAGCAGGCTACCAGTAGAAAGAAGGCATTGGATAAGATAAAGCTGGAAGATATGACGGCATCGAACCGAAAGTATCCGGCTATATTGTTTAATAATCAGGTAAGGGAAGCCGGCGATCAGATATTGGAGGTGAAGGGTTTGAGCAAGAGTTTGAATGGGGAAGTGTTGTTTAAGAATATAGGGTTTGATTTGAAGCGGGGACAAAAGATAGCTATCATGTCGGCTAATTCGCTTGCTACTACTGCGTTTTATCAAATACTCTCAGGAGAAGATCAGGATTTTGAAGGGAGTTTTAAATGGGGAGTAACAATAACACCTACTTATTTGCCCAATGATAATAGTAAGTATTTTGAAGGGGTAGATTTGAATCTTATAGATTGGCTAAGGCAGTATTCTGAAGAAAAGGATGAAACATTTATCAGAGGATTTTTGGGAAGGATGCTTTTTTCGGGAGAAGAAACACTAAAGAAATGTAGTGTATTGAGCGGAGGAGAAAAGATGCGTTGTATGCTTAGCCGTATGATGATGTTGAAAGGAAATCTATTAATGCTTGATGAACCCACCAACCACTTAGACCTTGAAAGTATTACCGCGCTGAATAACGGACTGAAAGATTTTAAAGGCACAATATTATTTACCACACGAGATCATGAACTTGCCCAAACTGTGGCAGACCGTGTACTCGAACTTACACCTGGTGGTTTGATAGATAGAGAAATGAGCTTTGATGACTATCGAAAAGATGAAAGAGTAAAAAATCTTAAAGCTGAGCTTTACGCAGAAGTACTCGCTTAAACTCAATATAAAATGTTTGAAAAATGCTTCTCATATTGGGGAGCATTTATTTTTTTAGGATTGACATGGTACGCTACAGTAGCTAAGGGCAAGGTTTTTATATTATATGATCTTGCAAAACCAATTTTCCACACTTTTAAATTCTGCGTTATGAGGGGAACACAAAATCAGTTGGAACGATTTCGCAGCATAGCCAAAAAATTAGTTGATGAGCACTCGGCGGAGGTATTTGTAAGAAGCGCTTTTAGCTCTGAGAATGGTACAGATGATGTCTATTTCCGGCATCTTGATGTTTTGGATAAAGAATTGAATGAGCAGGCGGAGCAGTTTATTGGGACCTACAAAGCAGTGAATGACGAGGTGAAAACAGAAATATGGGATACCTGTAGGAAGTATATTGACCAGTTTGTGAAACGAAACCAACCAACTTTTTATTGATTATCCACACCAAAGAATGGCTGCCGAAATGGGGGAGCCATTTCATTCAGGTCTATCCTACTTAACATAATGTAAATTATAGAACCTTTTCCGCGCACGGGGGAGGTTCGGGGCCGGTAAAACGTTTTGGCGGATGTGGGAATGAGCTTACAGACTAATTATTCTGAGTCGGATTATTCGGGCCTTCCAAAAGCATCTTGTGAATACGAGAGCATAATTGAAGAAATTCTTGCTCAGTGGTTACAGGGAATCCCGCAGGATGTAATGCGCTCACCAAGTCTTGAATATTGGCGATCCACTCAGCAGGGAAATGGACGCCATTGTATGTTCGCTTGTCAATAAATTGATGTGCTATTTCAGCACATTGTTTGAACTCTTTAGCTTCGTAGCACAGTATAAACTTTTCATAGTCCTTCATCTTATTTACATTTTAGTGTGGTAACTCAAATGTAAAACAAAAGCCCTGCTTCATTGCGGGGCTTTTAAATAACGAATGATCTACCTTTCTTTTTGTTTAGGCAAAAAGAAACAAAAACCATAGCGGGATTTAAACGCTCCGCGAAATCCCGCAAGGCTATACTGCGTCTTGTCTGTCTGCTCGATGGAGCTGAGAATAAGTCGGCTACTCGCCGCAGTCTAACAATGCTTTAGCGCGCTCATTTAGCAATTCAGCTGGCTTCGTCTTAATGTGAGAAAACACCAATTGCTTGTCATACCCAACTATTGGAGTTTGCGGTATCACATAAACCGAAACAACCTTATTTTTGGTCAACATATAAAAGTCGCTGTCGTTTATCTTAAACAGCGACCATAGCGAAAGTACTCCGGGACTTTTAGGACGAAAGGGAACTTTCCCATCCCCACCTCTTACCGCTAACGCTTTCAGTTTAGCATTACCTTCAAATACAAACACCAGTGTGTCATTTTCCGATATGGTAAAGTGTCCGTGCTTTTGAATCCTCACTTGCACATACTTTTCTTTGCCTGAAGACATGAAGTTGTAAATAAAACCTTTGGTAAGCGCAATGGTTTCCGTTCGGACGATTCTCTTGCCTGTATTCTCGTCAATTTCGTTTTGTCTGATTAATTGCGCGAATACGCTGCATGGCAATAACGCCATAGCCAATAGAAGTGATTTCATTCTTTGTGGTATTTAGAAGGCTGTCCCGCCCTGGTTCTCAGAAAAAACGTATCGTACATTTGTTGGTTAGGCATGACAGGGATAACTAAGATAAAAAAGTTTGAGCTATAGAAACACACACTTTTCCACAAACATTGATGCGAAATATTTTTTAAACGGAACTATTTCTTATATTTGCAACAGTTCTTTGAGTAAGAAAAGAAAAAGCCACGTGGGGACGTGGCAAGAACTTATAAGGGAAATTGTCAGAGCAAAGATATACTTTATTTCCTTCCACGCAATACTCTTTGCATATTTTTTATCTATAGGTTCGTTTTCTTTTAAAATTTTGGGTATTAAGACATTGCGTTTCTACGCAACAGGGTAAAGCAGAACTGCCCTTTGGTGTTCTGTGTATTGTTAGCTTTTAACACTTACGCTATGGCAATGACCTGGTGTAAAAAGTGCCGTAAAGCAGTCCCTGCGGGATTCTTCAAGCATATAAAAAAGAAGGACGGAACAGTAATCCATCCTTCTCAAGGAAAAAGATGCCTGGTGATTCCGATGTGTGGCTGTTGGGCGAAGTAAAACGCGGGCAGCGTATCATTAACCCTTAAGACCTGAACAAAGGAGGATCAGGCAAGAAGCATCCGGTTGCCGCCGGGTGCTTTTTTATTTTAATAATGGGTCTTTAAAGATCATGTCATTATCTACACTAAAAACACACGCCACGAAATCTCACAAATAACTACGTTCGAAAAGTAACTTTTATCTGACAGCCTTATTTTGATCGGAATATGCAATAATACAACCTTTTTAAATAATTGTACACAATTGTACACATTTTTTCACATTTCGAGAGTTTGTGAGTATTTGTGGCTGTTTAAGGTAGTATTATATGCAGCGTCTTTCAGCCGCTCTATGTCTTAGAGGTAGGAATATCTATCAACAGCCCACCGCACAGTTCTATAATTGCCGTTATCGTTAAATAGCTTCGCGGCTTACGCGCAAAACTTAGCCGCTCGCTATTCAAGCCTTCGGTAACATAACGCAAAATTATAGAACAAAAGCGCCAAGCACGGTGATGAGATCATATGATTAGTGTTGCTTATTAGCATACTTGAACTGCGAAATACAGTCACGGCTATATCTATGCTTCAAACTGTAATTTACTCAGGCTTTTATACAGGCCGTTTTCTACATTAAGAAGTTCCAAGTGAGTTCCCTTCTCTTTAATTATTCCATGTTCCAATACCAGAATCTGATCTGCATTGCGAATAGTGGAGAGTCTGTGGGCAATAACGAAGGAAGTCCTGTTTTTCATTAAGTTATACAATGCCTCCTGTACTAAGGCTTCCGATTCTGAGTCTAAAGAACTTGTAGCTTCATCCAGTATTAGAATAGCTGGATCCTTTAATATTGCGCGTGCAATAGCGATTCGTTGACGTTGTCCTCCAGAAAGTTTTACCCCCCGCTCACCTACTAAGGTCTGGTACCCTTCAGGAAATTTTTGAATGAAATCGTGCGCATTGGCTTGCCGGGCGGCATTTTCAATTTCCTCAAAACTGGCATTTGGTTTTCCGTATCCAATATTTTCATAAATAGAACCACCAAAAAGCAACACATCTTGCGGTACTAATGCCATTTGATGTCTTAATTGACTTAAGGGTATTTGCTGACCAGGCTTTCCATCAAACAAAATCTCACCTGATTGAGGCTCATAAAATCTCAATAAAAGTGATGCGAGGGTGCTTTTGCCAGCACCGCTCGGTCCTACAATTGCTATTTGCTGACCAGGTTCTACTTCTATATTTACATCATCTAATACAACTATTTCTGGGCGAGAGGGATAAAAGAAAGATACATTTTTCAGTTTTACTTCACCTTTTAATCTAAAGCTATCATTTAATGCTTCTTTATTAACATCAACATTTTCAATCGTTTCTGATAATATCTCTCGAACTCTTTGGGTAGCTCCTATAGTTTTTTGGAGTTGACTGTATAGATCGGCGAAGCCTGCCATAGTCCCACCAACGAAAGCGATATAAACTACGAACTTGGTTAAATCGCCAAAATCCATATTCATCTGCATCGCATACCATACAACCAATACTATAGCCCCAAATACACTAAATAGCAAAAAGGAAATAAACATTCCCCGTACTCGTCCGTTTCTTACCGCCAGTTTTACTACATCCGATACACTCTTACCATACCTATCTATCTCATACCATTCATTATTAAAGGCTTTTACATTGCTTATTCCCTGAAGTGTTTCCTGAACTATGGTACCTGAATCAGCTAATTGATCTTGCGCCATACGGCTATATTTTCTAATGGTTTTACTAAACACAAGCGCTATAACAATTACTACCGGAATTACCGAAAGCATCACCAGCGTAAGCTTAGGTGACAAGTATAATATTAGTCCTATTCCTATTATCAGCGTTAGCAAACCCCGCAATAACTCCGCAAGCATTACCGATACTGCGTCCTGAATTTGGGTCACGTCTGCACTAATTCGTGAACTTAATTCCCCCACTCTTCGTTGTGAGAAAAAGTCCATTGGCATCATTATCAAGCGTCTATAAATATCCTTTCGCATATCTGCTACGGCATTTTCACCTACCGCAGTAAATAGATATACACGCATAAAAGAGAAAATCATTTGCAAGGCGAGCAAGCCAATCATCAACAGTGCTATTTCGCCGGTCGTTAACCCTAAAACTTCGCTGGTGCCCGTGGCGCTATTAATCATTTCTCCCAGAAGGTAAGGAAACGCCATAGTGCTGCCCGCTGAGAGCGAAATAAATATAAGTCCGAGGAGAAACTGGGTGCGGTAAGGTTTCAGGTATTTAAAAATGGTAAGCCCCTCGCGCAAACTGTCTTTAGTGAGTTTTGCCTTTGGTATATCCGCGCCTGTGCCTCGTGCCATAAATGTATTTTTTTTGAAAGATGCAAAGCTAAGGGCATTGAAACCGATATTTCCAAATTGGTTAAAATATTTAAAACCATCCCTTTTAGAGAAAGGAAATGGGAAAATTCCCCGCTTAAGAAAGTAATATTTAATCGAAATAATCTTCCGGAAGTTCATCCTCCCCTATTGCCAGCTCATCTTTGCGAACATGCGAAATGTGATGGCTTAATGTATGTATAAGATGCTCGTTTATAGTCGTTCCGTTGTGTTTGAAACTTAGTGTGCCATTATTAAACTCGGCATTTGTTACCCCCAATTCATCGAAAATATAGGCAAGATGCTCCATACACTGTTCCAACTGCTTCAATTCTTTGCTCATAAAAGTGATATTATATTCTATCTACCCAACAATGCATCATACGTGCCGCATCGAGTTAGCGGCAGGTTAAAGGTAGCCTCATATAGACTCAATGCTTCAAAGAATCTATGAATTGAGGTTCTTTACCCATATTTTTAGGTCAAACACCTGAAAATTGAGGTTACCAAACGTCAATTTTTAGGTTCATAACGTCAATTTTTAGGTAAATGACCTGAATTTTCAGGTTCCTAACGTCAAAATACACGTGCGGAACGTCAAAATATAGGTTCACCAACCTGTTGAGACCACTAAAGAACGTGACGAAGTAAGTAAGAAAGAGCTTTTCATGGCTTGTACGTGTCTTCTCACGCATTTTTGTAAAATAATCGTCTAAAGATTGGCATCATTTATATAGGCTGTTTGTAAAAACATATAGAAATGAGCCAAGCATTTGTGAAAGAAAGTGAGGAACAATGGTTGCATGAAATACCGCCTACCTTGCAGGCGCTAAAAATTTACCTGACACGGGAAAACAATGGTGTAAGGGTTTATGATAAAAAATCTTATTCCGACCCTACAACCAATGGCATACATTATACTATGAGCAACGGGCTAACCTACGCCATAGATAAAGAGGGAAAATGGTATGTAGCAGGTTAGTATTCAAGTTTTTCTTAAGTTTGTAGAAAGCAATAAAGCATGGAACGAATTTCAACACTTTTGGAAAAAATAAAAGAGCTGAATGCCTCGCCTAGCCCCACTCTTATAGAGGTAGATTTGATGATGGACTATAGCCGTGTGCTTTATGCAGATCTCTTTGAATGGAGAAAAAAGCTTGCTTTTAATGATGCCGTAGCCATAAAACCAGTGGTTAATGAGCCATTCGCACCCAAAAACACCCCGGCTACCAGCTACCAAAATTATCAGGTAGATATGGATAAAGCCGCCCCCGATCTTCCCGTAAAAAGCGTGAACCTAAGCGGCATAAGCTACGAAAATACCAAACCACCCACCGACTATACTGAGCCTCGATTTGCTACTTCAGACATCCGTCGAATGGTAGGCATAAACGACAAATACCAATATATAAGTGAGCTTTTTGGCAATAACCCCGGCACTTATGATGAGGTGATAAACGAGCTTAATGCCTTTGATAATGAGGAAGAAGCGATAGTGTGGTTAAACAATACCGTTAGTAATCAATTTGACTGGCAGGAAGATTCGGATGCGGTACAGTCGTTTTATAAATTGCTATCAGACTATTACGGTTCCCGGTAAAATTTTACTCAAAAAATATCTCTTCCGATTTCCTTTTAAAAACAGGAATGTACCAGCCGCCACGCAGGCCAAACAATACATCGAGACGTTTGTCCGTTCCGGCTTTTTGCACATCATACCAAAAATCTCTGCGCCCCTGGGTGAAGCCTGCCATTACATCCAGCCCAATATTAAAGTTTATAAGCCCATTGTTTGAGAAATGTACATATCCTACAAACTGCTCTAAGAACACGCCATTTGCCAGCCTGTCGTATCCTTTTTTATATTCGCTGCTTAGCTGTGGCACATCGCCGGCATTGCGGGTAACTATATGAATTTTGTGTTGTACAAACCCTGCGGAAGTGAGTAGTAATATGCCATTATCGGGGTTTGTTTTTGAAATATTGATGATTTTACCAGCCTGCAACCCCAACATATACCCGCGTTGATATAATTGAATAGCACCGGTAGTTCCATCTCTTGTAATCAACTGTTTATCAGCATCAATAATATTGTTTAGCAAACCTTCTTCTTTAATTTTATCTCCAAGAATAAAATCTGCCTTGGCCCCAATCATCCAGTTCGCTTTGGTTTTGTAAAGCACGGCAGGTCCCACCCTATAACTCAGCCCAAACCGCTTTGCCATATCGCCTGCCGGTATATCAAAATTTCCGTTCAGGCTTATTATTAAACCTTTTTTTGCCTCTCTCTTCTGCGTACCAAAAAGATCGTCTTGCGCAAAAGAATTTTGACTGAGAAGGCAGGAGAGTATAAAAGTTGAGATTATGTATTTCATAACTTGGGGTAAAGATAATGCTTTGGTTGCTTTTCAATTTTCATAGAACATTCAAAAAAGGGAACTAATTGCTTTTTGAAATTTGAATTTTATTAGGTTTGCAGCCGTTAAAAAAGCCGCGTGTATGCACAAGATTCAAATGGTAGATCTGAAACGTCAGTACAATAAGATTAAAGCTGAAGTGGACACAGCAATTCAGCATGTTATTGATACTACCGATTTTATAAATGGGTCTGATGTGGCAGCGTTTAGCAGAGAGTTAGAAAGCTATCTTGGTGCAAAACACGTAATACCTTGTGCCAACGGAACGGATGCTTTGCAAATAGCGCTCATGGCCTTGGGTTTAGAGCCTGGAGATGAAGTAATAACCCCTTCGTTTACTTATATCGCTACCGTAGAAGTTGTTGCGTTATTGAGATTGAAGCCTGTGTTTGTAGATGTGGATGCCGACACCTACACCATGAATCTTCAGAGTTTGAAAAATGCAATCACCCCGAAAACAAAAGCAATAATTCCGGTTCATCTCTATGGGCAATCTGCAGATTTAGAACCTATTCTTGCTCTGGCCAATGAGCACAACATTCCTGTAATTGAAGATAATGCACAAGCCATAGGCGGCGATTACACTTTTTCGGATGGGAAGAAAGCAAAGACCGGAACGATGGGTACAATTGGTACAACTTCTTTTTTCCCTTCAAAAAATCTGGGGTGCTATGGAGATGGAGGCGCAATATTTACTAATGACGCTGCCTTGGCCGAAAAGATGAAAATGATTGCCAATCATGGACAAAAAGTTCGGTACTACCACGAAATGGTGGGTTGCAATAGTCGTCTTGATACAATTCAGGCTGCAATTCTCCGCATTAAGCTCCGCCATCTTGATGAGTATTGCGATGCCCGCCGCGCTGTAGCAGATTATTATGACCATGCTTTTGCAAATCATCCTAACATCAAAACCCCTTATCGCGCACCCTATAGCAAGCATGTTTTTCATCAATATACTATGCAGTTGCAAGGAGTAGATCGGAATAAAGTAATCCAATATCTCGCTGATAAGGGTATTCCTTCCATGCTTTACTACCCTGTTCCTTCGCACAAGCAAAATATGTTTAAATCACTTGGTGGAAATGATTTTCAACTGCCCATCACCGATATGCTTCAGGAGAGAGTGCTTTCCCTACCCATTCATACAGAGCTTACCGAAGAAGAGCTTAAATTCATTTCTGAAAATTTCCTCGAAGCCATAAAAGCATCTCGCATCTAAACTTCTTTATGAACATTATTAAAACACCTATTGAGGGATTGCTGATTATTGAGCCACGCGTTTTCAACGACGATCGCGGCTATTTCTACGAAAGTTTCAACCAAAATACCTTCAAGAATGCTACCGGTCTTGACATTCAATTTGTGCAGGACAATCAGGCACGTTCTACCATAAATGTATTGCGTGGTCTTCATTACCAAAATCCCCCTCACGCCCAAACCAAACTGATTCGTGCTTTGCAGGGCACCATTTGGGATGTAGTTGTAGATATAAGAAAGGAGAGTGCCACTTTCGGACAATGGTTTGGCATAGAGCTTTCCGAAGAAAACAAAAGACAATTTTTGATACCCAAGGGCTTTGCACATGGCTATTCTGTACTTTCCGAAACGGCAGAAGTGTTTTATAAATGCGATGACTTTTATAGCAAAGAAGACGAGGGCGGACTTTTGTACAATGATCCTGCATTGAACATAGACTGGAAAATAGATTTGAAAGATGCAATTGTTTCGGAGAAAGATTTGAAGCAGCCTATGTTGACAGGTATGAATGCGCGGTTTTAGGTATCACGTGGGCTAATGATTGTTTCTTTTCAATGAGTTTATTTACAGCGGCACTGGCTTCGGGAAGTAATGGCAACTGCTACTACATAGCAAATGACAATGAGGCTGTACTTATTGATGCAGGCATTTCTTGCAAAGAAATAGAAATGAGAATGCGGGCATTATCGCTTTCCATGCAAAAGCTAAAAGCCATTTTTATTTCTCACGAGCATATAGATCATATAAAGGGTGTAGAGGTTTTTTCGAGAAAGCATCAGTTGCCAGTTTACATCACGCCCAAAACTCTGACTAATAGTCGCTTCAAATTAGATGCGAACCTTTCAGTTCCGTTCGTGCCGTATCAATCGGTTGAAGTTGGAGCGCTAAGTATCACAGCCTTTCCGAAATACCATGACGCAATTGACCCGCATAGTTTTATAGTGCAGGGCAATAACGTAAATATTGGTGTCTTCACCGACATTGGTGAATGTTGCAACCATGTAACCACACAGTTTGCAAAATGCCATGCTGCTTTCCTCGAAACAAACTATGATGAACAGATGCTGGAAAATGGACGCTATCCTTACCATCTGAAAAAAAGAATTTCGGGAATGCACGGACATCTTTCCAATACGCAGGCTTTGGAGTTATTTGTAACACATCGCACACCGGCTTTGCAATACCTTTTCCTCTCCCATCTTTCCAAAGACAACAACTGCCCTACCCTGGCGCATGAATTGTTTTCAATGCACTCCTCCGAGACAGAAATTGTTGTAGCATCGAGATATGAACCCACCAAAGTTTACAAAATAAGTGGGCAAGGCGTTGATATTTCAAAGCCGGAGTTACTTGTTCAGTCTTCCTTGTTTTAATATTCTAAGAACAACTAGCCGCACCTATGAAGACATTTTTCATCAGCTTATTAATTCTATTTTTTGCCCTCCCCTGCTTCGCACAACTCAGCGGACGGGTGGTTTCAATTTTCGATGGCGATACATTTACACTACTAACCTCCGACAAAAAGCAAATAAAAATCAGGTTGCATGGTGTTGATTGTCCGGAAAAAGGACAACCCTTTGGACAGAAAGCAAAAGGGTTTGTCAGTAAAAGAATTTTTAGCAAGATGGTTGCTGTTTCTCCAAAAAAGAAAGACAGGTATGGGCGTACATTGGGTTTAGTGTTTATTGAAGGCGAATGTCTTAATGAAGCGCTCCTCAAAAATGGATTTGCCTGGCACTATATGCGATACGATAAAAACAAGTTGTGGTCGGAATTGGAGGCAGAAGCACGGCGAAAAAAAATAGGGTTATGGGCTGATAAACACGCACAGCCACCCTGGGAATTTCGGAAAGCAAAAAAAGCAGACCGCTAAAAAACAAGCGCCGAAAACTATTCCGATTCTGTATTTCAGTTTTTGTATTTGCCTATCTTATCGTCTATCGCCACGTCTTTCGTAAAGTTTCTTTGCAGTTTCATGTTTATCAGCACTTCCTCCGCACCGGCTTTGTTACAGGCAGTTTGTATGTCATCCACAAGGCGCATCACAGCTTCATAATCTCCTTCCACTACAGTTTCAAAAGGACATACTACGAACGATAGACCGGAAGTGTTGATGCACTTTATTGCCTCGTCCACTATGCTGTAGGCTTCAGCTTTTGGAATGCCAAGCGGCAATACCTGAATAGCAAGATTTACTTTGTTGCTCATGCACGCAAAGAAAATGTTTTCTGGTTCTTTCAATAGAAAAATGTTCCTCGTAACTTGTGCTTTTAAAACTCACAAACGACATGAAAAAAATATCGCTCGCTTTGCTGTTTGCAGCCTCTGTATTTAGCACTTCAAATGCACAGGATCTGAAATTGCCTGCGCTTAGTCCTTCTTCAAAAATCACCCAGGAGTTTTCTACCTCCAGCATCGAAATCAGCTACAGCCGTCCATCGCTTCGTGGACGCAAAGTTTTTGGCGATCTGGTTGCGTTCAATGAAGTTTGGCGTACAGGTGCAAATTCTGCTACCAAAGTAAAATTTGGTGAGGATGTTTTAGTTGCGGGTAAAGAAGTAAAGGCGGGCGAATATTCAATCTATACCATTCCAGGCAGAGATCAGTGGGAAGTGATTTTCAACACAGGTCTTACCAATTGGGGCACCATGGGCTACGACAGGAAAGATGATGTGGCGCGCTTTATGGTAAAATCAGAATTGCTTGCTACTCCGGTTCAAACTTTCACCATCAATGTTGGCAATATTACCTTCAACAGTTGCAACATAGAAGTGATGTGGGAAAAAACGAAAATTTCCATTCCTGTAAAAGCAAATAATCAGGAGCGCCTGAACGCATCAATTGACAAAGCAATCAACAAGCCTAACATTCCTTATTTCCAGGCTGCGAATTACTATTACGAAACTAACCAAGATATGAACCGTGCAATGGAATATGTGAACAAAGCATTGGCTCAAAATCCGAATGCGTTTTGGATGTATCATCTCAAAGCGAAGATTGCTCAAAAGCAAGGCGACAAAGAAGAGGCAATTGCAGCAGCCCGTCAGTCTATAGAATTAGCAAAAGGTTCTGCCGCGGAAAATGAGTACAAAAGAAACAACGAAAAGATCATTAAGGCAATGAGTAAAAAATAAAATTGCCGGTAAATACTTAACGCCTCGAAAATCATTCGGGGCGTTTTTGTTTTAACTGCATGTCTCATTTCGCACAACCACAAACCCTTATTTTTACACATCTCTTTTAAGAACCATGATCCGTAAACTATTTCTTTTCGCAGGAATTGTTCTTGCAACACACACACGCGCACAACAAGTAAGACCGGCAACCTCCGCAGAGATTTATCATGAGATTGCACAACTCAAGAATCTGACGAATGTGCTTTATCTCGCGGCGCATCCTGATGATGAGAATACAAGATTGCTTAGCTGGCTGGTAAATCATAAACACATTCCCACAGCTTATTTATCGCTCACACGCGGCGATGGCGGACAAAATATTCTTGGTAGCGAACAAGGCGCAGCGTTGGGATTGATACGGACGTATGAATTGCTCGAAGCAAGAAAAATTGATGGCGCAGAACAGTTCTTTACACGCGCGGTTGATTTTGGTTTTTCAAAAAGCCCCGAAGAAACTTTTAAACATTGGAATGAATATTTGCTAACGAACGATGTGGTGCGCATCATCCGCATGTATCGTCCTGATGTGGTGATCTGCCGCTTTCCACCCGATAGTCGTGCGGGTCATGGGCAGCATTCTGCCTCAGCAATTCTTGCAGAAAAAGCTTTCAAACTTGCGGGCGATAAATTGCAATACACGGAGCATTTTCAAAACTATGCTGCATGGCAACCTAAGCGTTTACTTTGGAATACTTACAACTTTGGCAGAGCAAACACCACTTCCGAAAATCAATTCAAGATTAACGTAGGACATTATAGCCCGAACATTGGAATGGGTTATGGAGAGCTTGCAGGAATAAGTCGGAGCATACATAGAAGTCAGGGAGCGGGAACACCAAGTACGCCTGGTGTGCAGAAAGAATATTTTTCGCTTGTGGCGGGAGATACGATGACCAACACGCTTTTTGATGGAATAGACATTACCTGGAATCGTGTAGGAAAACCGGAGATTGGAGAAGAGATTGAAAGAATATTAGACGCGTATAATTTCAATAAACCAGCAGAGAGTCTTCCTGCATTATTACAGTTGCGAAAGAGAATTGCTGTAGTTAAAGACAATTACTGGCGCAAGCAAAAACTAAAGGAACTCGATCAGGCAATTGTTCACGCAACAGGTTTTATGGCAGAAGCAACAACTACTTCACCGCAAACTGTTGCCGGTGCAGAAGTTCCTTACACGCTGAAAGTAATTGCGCGTTCGTCAGTGGGTGTATCGGTTACTGCGTTAAATAATTCGGATAAAGAATCGTTGTTGCACATTCCGAAGTTGAAGAAGGATAGTTTGTACTCTATTTCAAGAACACTCAATATTCCGGCAAACCAAGCAATCACACAACCTTACTGGCTCATCAACAATTATGGCGAAGCACAATTTTCTGTTCCGCACGATAGCCTTATAGGTTTGCCACAAACGCCAAACGATCTTACCATAAATCTGAAACTAAAAATCGGAGATGAAAATTTTGAAATTGCTGTTCCTCTTAGCTATAAAAAACTCGATCCGGTAAGAGGTGATATTGTAGAGCAACTTAGAGTAGTGCCTGATGTTTCGATTGAGCCATTTGCAAACTTACTTATCACAAAACCCGATGGAAGTTTAAGTTCTTCGGTGCGATTGCAGGCTTTCAAAGATGTAAAGAATGCAAGTCTTGTTTTCTACGGAAATAACAAAGAGATGTTGCGTATTACCAACCTTAATCTTCGCGCAAATGTTGACACTACTATTTCTTTCAACATCACCGCGGCACAATCGAATAAGATAAGTAAGGAGGAATATTTCCTGACCATGGAACTGGAAGCGGAAGGAAAAACCTACGATAAAACGCTACGTCTTATTCAGTACGATCACATCCCTACCCTGCAATATTTTACCCCGCCGGCCTCTAAGGTTATAAAGAATGATTGGAAAGCAATAGCGAAAAAAATCGGTTTTGTTGAAGGTGCGGGCGATTATACGGTTACGCTGCTGAGGCTTGCAGGAATGAATGTGGATATATTGAAAGATGCAGACCTCGCGCAGGCATCGAGACTAAAAAGCTATGATGCAATTATAACGGGAGTGCGGGCAATAAATACAGAAAAGAAAATGACTTACTGGATGCCCGTGTTGCTCGATTATGTAAAAAATGGCGGAACGCTTGTGATGCAATACAACACGTTGCAGGATATGCAGACTACTAACATTAGCCCTTATCCGTTGACACTTTCGCGCAAGCGTGTAACAGAAGAAAATGCAAAGATAGAAATGCTATTGCCGAATCATCGTTTGCTCAACTACCCTAACAAGATCACAGAAAAAGATTTTCAAAACTGGGCGCAGGAAAGAAGCTTGTATGTGCCGGAACAATGGGACGGAAAATATCAGGCATTATTTCGCATGAATGATGCAGGTGAAGAACCGCTTGACGGAGCAACATTGTACGCACCTTATGGCAAAGGACATTATGTTTATACATCGCTTGCATTTTTTCGTCAGTTGCCGGCAGGAAATAAAGGAGCGGTAAGAATGTTGATGAATATGTTGAGTGTAGGGAAGTAGAAAGCTGGTAGTTTATATTTGTATCATGAGCAAATCCAAAAAGCATATCACCTCGATGATTAAGGAGAGGCTTTCTACAAAAGATCCTCATGCAGATATTATTTTGTTTGGATCACAGGCAAGAGGCGATGCGTCTATAGATTCTGACTGGGACATCTTAATTCTTACAGATAAACCGATTCTCAACCATTTGAAAGAGGAAGATTATCGAAATGAACTTTTTCAAATAGAGCTTGAAACCGGCGAACCTATTTCTGCAATAATTCTTTCCAAACAGGAATGGAACAATAAGTATCCCGTAACGCCGCTATACATGAATATTCAAAAAGAAGGAATTCGCCTATAATGTCTGCGTCCCGCGAAGACTATATCCGTTATAAGATGCAACGATCAAACGAAGTGTTTGATGACGCATTGTTGTTGGCTGCTAATGGAAGGTGGAATTCTGCCATGAACCGTCTGTATTATTCGAGCTTCTATCTTGTAAGTGCATTGCTCTATAAACATCGGATAAAAGCAGAGACTCATAACGGAACAAAAACAAGCTTCTTTTTCCACTTTGTAAAAAACGAAATGGTAGAACGTGAGTTTGGAAAATTGTATGCAAATCTTTTGGACTGGTGTCAGGAAAGCGACTATGCAGACTTTGCTGAGTTCGATGAAGAAACTATCAACGTGTTGCTTGAAAGAGTCAAACAATTCAACAATACAATATCCCGCTTGCTTGATGAATAAAGGAAAAACAAACTGGACACTTTGGTACACAGCAGTGCTGCTTGTCTTAGCGCTGCAAATTGTACTGTACTATCTCTTCACCAAACATTGGTCATGACTGCGCTGGATTGGATCGTTCTTATCGTTACCCTTGTTTCCATTATTTCTTATGGCGTGTATAAAAGTCGCGGGCAGCATGGGGCAAAAACCTATCTCCTCGCCGACCGGAAAATGCCGTGGTACATTGTATTGCTCGGTGTGATGGCTACGCAGGCAAGCGCTATCACTTTTCTTTCCGCACCAGGACAAGCATACACCGATGGAATGCGTTTCGTACAATATTATTTCGGATTGCCGATTGCCATGGTGGTGATCTGCATTACGTTCATTCCCATTTTTCAGAAGCTAAATGTCTATACCGCCTACGAGTATCTTGAAAACAGATTTGATAGAAAAACACGACTACTTACCGCGTTTCTTTTTTTATTGTCGAGAGGATTATCAACGGGCATCAGTATTTACGCACCTTCCATTATTCTTTCCTCCATCATGGGATGGAATATTTACATCACCAACATCATCACCGGCGGTTTACTCATCATCTACACCTTCAGCGGCGGCGCAAAAGCGATTGCACATACGCAAAAGCTACAGTTCATCATCATACTCGGTGCAATGGCATTGGCTGGCTATCTCGTAGTAGATAATTTACCGAATGGGTTAGGTTTTACGGACGCACTGTATGTGGCAGGAAAATCGGGAAAACTGAATGTGATCACTACTGAATTCGACTGGAAGGATCGTTACAATATATGGAGCGGTGTGATCGGTGGTTTCTTTCTGGCACTCTCCTACTTCGGAACGGACAATAGCCAGGTAGGAAGATACCTTACTGCTAAGAACACGTATGAAAGCAGAATAGGTTTATTGATGAACGGGCTGGTGAAAGTGCCTATGCAGTTTCTAATTTTATTAATTGGTGCGTTGCTGTTTGCTTTTTATAGTTTTCAACAAGCTCCGCTCAACTTCAATGAAAGCGCTTACAACAAATTGAAAGTGCAAATTCCTTCACAACTAAGCCAGATCGAAGAACAATATGTTTCACTGCATAAAAACTATCAATCGCAGGCCTTGCAACTTGTGAATGATCGTTCAGATGAAACAGAAGCACAACAACAATTTCTTACCACGCAAAAAGAAATGTCTGTATTGCGCGACAGTGTGCATGGGCTTATATCAAAACATGTGAGCCAATCTGATGCCAACGACACCAACTACATCTTCCTTCATTTTGTAACGCACTCGCTTCCTTCAGGATTAGTGGGTCTGCTGTTTGCCGTAATATTTCTTGCTTCGTGGGGTTCTATTTCGGCCGCGCTCAATTCCCTTGCCGCATCTTCACTGATGGACGTGCAATTGCTGGCTCATAAAATTCCGCCCAGCGAAGACAAACAACTATGGCTCGGAAGAATGCACACTTTGCTTTGGGGTGTGTTTTGTATTGGGGTTGCGATGTTTGCCACGCGCATGGGTTCATTGATAGAAGCCGTAAACATTCTCGGTTCGCTTTTCTATGGAACGATTCTCGGTATTTTTCTCGTTGCTTTCTACATGAAAAAAATAAGCGGCAACAGTGTATTTATTGCAGCCCTCGTTGCAGAAATCTGTGTGATTGTAGTATATACTCTTGATGTTGTTTCTTTCCTTTGGCTGAATGTGATTGGAGCGGGGGCGGTGGTGATAATTAGTTTACTGCTTTCGCAGAAAAAAGTTTTCAGGTAAAAATCAATTATCATCATCTTTCCAATCTTCGACAATCTTCACAAGCTCACTTTGGAAATATCTGTCAGAAAAAAACGCAAGACACGACATCTTAGTTTTGTCCGAATTGATTAAAGAGTATTTTGCCAAAACCTCACTTAGATCTTTATAGGAAAACCACAGCATTTTGTTTCCAGTGAATCCGCCTATCCCAAACCCAGAGATATTTATTTTCATCGTTTTCCCACCTTGGTAAAAACACCATCTGTCCAGCAAGTAGAGGTTAGCTATACTATTATTAGATAAATAGTCCAGCGCATCTTTGCCAGAAACGCTTTGGGCTAAATCGCTGCTGTCATAAGCTTTGATTTTCTCCATTCCAATATTAGTAACCAATAGGCTTTGAAAAGAAACTGTATCACCTGTCTCCGAAAACAATTTTTGCAACACAAAATTCTTGGCACTGGATAAATCCATAACCCTCAACACAAATTTTGTTCTTGATTTTTTCTGGGCATCGCAGTGAGTCCAAATAAAGAGAAGGGATATGAGTAAGGGTATTTTCATCGCAGTAAATTACATGATTCGCAAAAATTAATTCTTCATCTCCACCTTCTTCCTCGGCTAAAAAAACAAAGATGTAATTTCCATACAAATCTATCTAACCAAATTAGGGACAATTACCAACGCTTGGTTTCTTTGAAAAAACTTTACAATGGCTAAAAATACCTCCATTCTTTTAGGCGATTATTTTGAAAATTTTATACAATCTCAAATTCAAAGCGGGAAGGTTTTCTTCTGCCAGTGAAGTAGTAAGAGCCGCAATGCGATTATTTGAACAAGAAGAAAAAAGGAAAACAGAATTAATAAGCGAACTTAAGAAAGGAGAAAAATCCGGGTTTGTGCAAAAGTTTGATCGCAAGAAATTTGTGAAAGATCTTAACGCAAATACGCAGGCAAATGACCTATAAAATCAGTGTCAAAGAAAATCATTTGAAAGAATAGAATAGGATTACGCTACACCTACCCTTGCATCTCCACCACCTTCGTAGGCTCAAGGTTAGCGTTGCGGATAGAAATGTTTCTCGCAACAGCGCCTGCCAATTCAAGAAAAGCATTTTTAGAAACCGGTTCATCATCCACTACTGCGGGAATACCTCTGTCTCCACCCTCGCGTATGCTTTGCACAATCGGTATCTCCCCTAAAAACGGCAACTCAAATTGTTCTGCCATTTGCTTTGCGCCGCCTTTGCCAAAGATGTAGTATTTATTTTCTGGCAATTCCGCAGGAGTGAAATAAGCCATGTTCTCCACCACTCCCAATATTGGCACATTGATCTGTGGTTGCTTCAACATCATAATGGCTTTGCGCGCATCTGCCGCTGCTACAGGTTGCGGCGTAGAGACCACTACAGCTCCGGTTACAGGAACGGTTTGCACCAATGTAAGATGCACATCACCTGTACCCGGCGGCATATCAATTACGAGGTAATCAAGTTCTTCCCAATGAACATCTGAAATGAATTGACGCAATGCAGAACTTGCCTGCGGACCGCGCCATACCACTGCTTGCTTTTCATCTATCAGCAAACCGATAGACATTGCTTTTATACCGAAACGCTCCATCGGAACAATCATTCCTTTGCCATTCACATCCGTCATCAACGGACGCTCATCGCGAATGCCTAACATTATAGGAATTGAAGGACCATAAATATCGGCATCAAGCAAACCTACTTTTGCACCTTCCTGCGCAAGCCCGATTGCAAGATTTACAGCAACAGTACTCTTCCCTACTCCACCTTTACCAGACACCACCGCGATAATATTTTTTACGCCTGGTAGTACGTCTTTTTTATCTTTTCTGTTAGTGGTTGTGTTTGAAGTCATGTTCACTTGCACCACTGCATTTTTATCCACCAACATTTTTATTGCGTTCACGCATGCTTTCTCTATCATGTCTTTCAGGGGACAAGCAGGTGTGGTCAATATCACCGAAAACGAAACATTATATCCTTCAATAGCTACATCCTGAATCATGTTGAGTGTCACAAGATCTTTTCCCAAGTCAGGTTCCTGCACATTGCTCAAAGCCTTTAGCACCGCGTCTTTTGTAATCATATATCTTTGTTAAATCACCTTTTAGGCTGCGCAAAAATACGCCATTGATGCGTTCTTTGCCGTACTTAAATTAAGCACTAACCGTTGATGTTTAAATTGTTGTTGCTGAAAAAATATTACGCAAAGGATTCCAATTTGTGCAAGGCAATTTACAAGAGTTGTGCGTGTTGGTTAGTATTTCTTATTTTCTTTTTTTCTACGGTCAATAGTACAGCGCAAACAGCATTTGAAAATATTATTCAGATTAATGGTATCACCATGACGGCAGATAGTCTTCGCGCGGTTCCCGGCGTTGTTGTTTTGGTAAAAAATAAAAACCGTGGGGTGTCGGCAAGTAATCGCGGCGTGTTTTCGATTGTGGTTTATAAAGGAGATACGCTGCATTTTTCTGCACTCGGTTTTCGGCAAAAAGAGTACGTGGTGCCGCCAGATATTGAAGGTCAGCAAGTCAGTATGATTCAATTGATGGTTCAGGATACATTTTATCTTCCCGAAACAATCATCCGTCCGTATCCTTCCAAAGATGCTTTCAACTATGCTTTTAAGTACGAAAGAATAGCAGACGATCAATATGAAATAGCACGCAAAAATACCGATGCACTAACGCTGCGTGCGCTCGCTTATTTGCTGCCAAAAGATGGGGGCGAAAATCAGTCCGCATATCAGGGCATTCAACG